>JAJXYU010000018.1 GCA_021780395.1 Pseudomonadota bacterium | reverse complement strand
GTCGGGTCCGCAGCCGCGGCACGCATCGCAGCGCACCGGGCGCTCCAGGTCTCGGTGCGCAGCGCCGCCCGCAGCGCGCGCCGCGCGCGGACACGACGTGCGATCAGGCGCTTCCGCGCGTGCGCCGGCGCCGGTTCCGCGTGATCGATCAGCGCGTCGAACTGTTCGACCGCGACGTCCGCATCGCGCACGCTCTGCAGCACATCGGCAACCTCGGCGACCGCCCGACGGTACGCTCGAGCGACGGTAGGCTCGAGCACGGACGCAAAGCTGCGCAGCACGACCCGCAGACGCCGCGCCGCGATCCGCGCCTCGTGCACCGAACGCACGTCGACGCGCTGCGAGAGCCCACGCAAGCGCCGGTCGAGAGCGCGCTGCAGCGCGCGGACTCGGCGACGCAAGGCCGCGGCCGCGGGCTCGTCGGCGAGCAAGCCCAATCGAGTTCGATCCGTCACGATGGGAGCGTACTGGAAACCGTCGAACGCGGCATTGGGGGTATCCCGCATCGAACGCACTCGTTCCGGATTCGCAGGATCGACGCGCTGGCAGTCCCCCGCCGGTTTGACGTACGATCGACACTTGCAAAGTCAGTAAACGGTGGCGCCGATGGACATGGCCTGCGAGCACGAAGGCGATCCCACGCGCCGGCTGGAAGACGCGCTGCGCGCGACCCGTCATGCGCTGATCCAGACGATCCATGCGATCAGCGCCGTGGCGGCGCACCGCGACCACTACACGGCGCGTCACCAGCGCCTGACCGCCACCCTCTCGCTCGCGCTCGGGCGCGAACTCGGCCTCGACGCGACCCGCCTCGAGGGCCTGTACCTCGGCGCGCTGGTGCACGACGTCGGCAAGATCGCGATTCCGAGCGAGCTGCTCGCGAAGCCAGCGCGGCTCACGCCCGAGGAATACGCGCTGGTGAAGACCCACGTGCAGGCGGGCTGCGCGATCCTCGATCACGTGACGCTGCCGTGGCCGGTGCACTCGATCATTCGCCAGCACCACGAGCGGCTCGACGGTTCGGGGTACCCGGAGGGTCTGGCGGGCGAGTCGATCATCCTCGAGGCGCGCATCGTCGCGGTCGCGGACGTGTTCGAGGCGATCACCGATCATCGACCCTACCGCCCGGCGCGAGGCGCGCCGGTCGCGCTCGAGGAGCTTGCCCACGGGGTCGACCGGCTGTTCGATCGCGGCGTCGTCGATGCGCTGACTGGCATCGTTCGGGACGCCGGCCACGACGTCGGCACGCTGTGGAAGGCGATCGAGACCGACGTCGACCTCAGCTCGACCGCGATCCTGCCCGCCATCTCGTTCCCGCAGAACGGCCGCCGCTGACGCGTTGCCCACGGCCCGTCGGCCGGGCGACCTGAGAATCTCCACCCGGCGCTAGGGATCATTCCGGATGGGAGACCGGGCAATCGGATGCGATCGTTCGGCCGGCACGTCGGCACTGACGCCGGCTCGGGGGGCGATATGGAGCATCGATGGGGATCCCGCAAGGAGGTCTCGCTACCGGTCGAGATGCGACGACCGGGCATGGAACCGCTGCGGGCACGGATCGAGGACCTGAGTCTGAGCGGCGCGAAATTGCGCCTCCCGGCGCCGTTGCCCACCCTCGCGCGGTGGGACGTGCGGATCGGTGAGCACGTGGTGCCCGCGTGGGTGGTGCGGCGCACCGCGAACGGTGTCGGGCTCGAGTGGTGTGAATTCGCGCCGGCGGTGATCGCGACGATCTTGCGCGCCCCGACCGGGATGCGCCGACGACCGATCGCGGGGCCGGCGACGATGTCGACCGAACGGACCGCCTGATCCGCCGCCCGTCCGGCGCGCCGCGGACCGCGGCCGGGCTCAGCGCTCGCGGTCGGATCCGGCGCCCGTGTCCTCGCCGACCTCGTCGGGGCACAGCCGGTACCCGATCCCGGTTTCGGTCACGAGGTACCGCGGTCGCCGCGGATCCGGCTCGATTTTCGCGCGCAGGGAATTGATGAACACCCGCAGGCCGCGCGTGTCCTGAGCACGGTCCGGCCCCCAGACCTCGCGCAGCAGCATGCGCTGCGGAACGACCATCCCGCCGCGGCGCGCGAGGCTCTCGAGCACCCGGTATTCGACCGGGGTCAGGTGGATCTCGCCGTGCGCTCCGTGGGTCCGACGGCCGGCGAGATCGACCCGGACCGCGCCGAACGCGAGTGGCGCATCGCCCGCGGTCGCCCGCGCGCCACGGCGAAGGCCGGCACGAACCCGCGCGAGCAATTCCGGCGCCGAGAACGGCTTGGTCACGAAGTCGTCCGCCCCGGCGTCGAGCGCGGCGATCTTCTGCTCCTCGAGCGTGCGCGCCGACAGCACGACGATCGGAAGCGACGACCAGGTACGGATCCGACGAATCAGATCGAGGCCATCGCCGTCGGGCAATCCCAGGTCCACGATCAGCAGATCCGGCTTGTGGTTGCGCGTCTCGATCTGCGCTCGGGCCGCGTTCGGCGCTTCGATCGCGCGATAGCCTTCGCGCACGAGCAGCACGCGCAGCGCCTCGCGGATCCCCGGTTCGTCCTCGATGATCAGGATCTGATGCGGCGCTCGGGTCATGCGTCGACCTCGCGGGTGCCGAGCGTGAATTCGAAGCGTGCGCCACCCTCGGGGCGCCGCTGTGCGTCGATCTGTCCACCGTGCGCGCGGACGATCGCGCGGCAGATCGCGAGCCCGAGGCCGACGCCGACGACCGTGCCCTCGACGGCGCCGCGCTGGAACTTGTCGAACAGGCGCGCGGGATCGCCGGGCGGCAGGCCCGGACCGTCGTCCTCGACGCGCACGCGGACGAATCCCTCGTCCGGGGACGCGGACACCCAGACCCGGGTCCCGGGCGGCGTGTACTTCGCGACGTTGTCGAGCAGGTTCACCAGAACCTGCACGGTCAAGCTCGCATCGACGTACACCGGCGGCAGCTCCGCCGGCAGATGGACCTCGAGCGGATGGCCCGCGAGCTTCGAGTCCATCCGCTGCAGTGCGGCGCCCACCAGGTCCTCGAGGCTCTGCCAGTCGCGCCGCAAAATCACCTCGCCGGACTCGAAGCGCGTCAGGTCGAGCACGTTCGAGACGAGCTCCGCCATCTCCCCGGCCTTGATCTCGATCGATCGGGCGAGCCGGACCCGGGTCTGCGGATCGACCTCGACCCCGGGCTCGGCGATCGTGCTCGCCGCACTCTGGATCACCGCCAGCGGCGTGCGCAGGTCGTGCGAGATCGAGGCGAGCAGCGTGCTGCGCAGGCTCTCGCGTTCCGCCGCGAGATGGGTCGCCTCGGCGGATTCCGCCAGCCGTGCGCGGCCGAGCGCGAGCCCGATCTGGCTCGCGAAGGTCTCGAGCAGGTGCCGCTGCTCGGGCAACAGCACGCGACGGGGGTTCGACGGCAGGACCGCGAGCACCCCGAGGCGATCGTGCTCGTCGCCGGCCGGGACGTAGAGTCCCTTCGCGGCGGGCAGCGTGTCCGTACCGAGGCCGGCTTGCCGTCCGTGGTCGAGCACCCACTGCCCCACCGCGAGATCGGCGCCCCGGAAGGACCGATCGAGCGGGGCATCGCGCGGGTACTGGAGCTTGCCCCGGGCATCGGGCAGCAGCACGACCGCTCGGCACTGGAACACTTCGGCGACGTGCCGCACCGCGACCAGGGCCATGCTGGAGGAACCGCGCGTCGCCGCGAGCTCGCGACTCATCGCATAGAGGAGCGCCGAGCGCCGTTCGCGCGCCCCGGCGACCCGGGTCTGTTGCCGGACGCTCGCGGTCTGATTCGCGATCACCAGCGCGACCGTGAGCATCACCCCGAAAGTCACCAGGTACTGGGCATCCGAGATCGCCATCGTGAAACGCGGCGGCACGAAGAAGAAGTCGAACGCGACGACGTTCAGGATCGCAGTGATCACCGAGGGTCCGCGCCCGAACCGCAGACCCGCGATCGTGACGCCGAGCAGGTACACCATCACGAGATTCGACAGGTTGAAGCGCGGATACAGCGCGAACGCGATCGCGGTGCACGTGACCGTGGTCGCGAGCGCCGCCCCGTATCGGCGCCAGGGAATCGGACGGATCGGCTCCGCGAGCCGCGCGTCGATCGGCGTCGGCGCGGCGAGCCGCTCGTCGACCGCGACCGTGATCACGTCGAAGCCCCGCGCCTGCCGCGCGAGCTGTCCGCCGGTCGACGGCCCGAGCCACGCAAGCCATCCCTTGCGCTTCGGCGCGCCGACGATCACCCGCGTCGCATGGCGCGTCTCCGCGTAGTCGAGGATCGCCGCAGCGGCGGTCGGTCCGTCGAGCGTCACGGTCTCCGCGCCGAGCGACTCGGCGAGTCGCAGTACGTCGATCCGCCGGTTGCGCTGTTCGTCCGACAACCGCAACAGCGCCGGCGTCTCCACGTACACGACCGTCCAGCTCGCATCGAACGCGTCCGCGATGCGCTTGCCGGCACGCACGAGTTGCTCGGCCTGGGGATCCGGCCCGACCGCGACCAGGATCCGCTCGCTCGCGAGTCGAGCGCGGGACCGGGCCGCGGGCAGTGCGCGAGCCGCGGCTTCGACGCGGTCGGCGACGCGCCGCAGCGCGAGCTCGCGCAGCGCCATCAGGTTCGGCATCCGGAAGAACCGGTCGACCGCGGTCGCCGCCTCGTCCGCGACGTAGACCTTTCCGGCGCGCAGCCGCCCGAGCAGATCGTCGGGTGGCAAATCGATCAGCTCGATCTCCTCCGCCTCGTCGAACACCCGGTCCGGCACCGTCTCTCGCTGGCGTACGCCCGTGATCTGGGCGACCAGGTCGTTCAGGCTCTCCAGATGCTGGACGTTCACCGTCGTCCAGACGTTGATCCCGGCATCGAGCAGCTCCTCGACATCCTGCCAG
Organism: Pseudomonadota bacterium; assembly: GCA_021780395.1. The sequence continues at coordinate 8,674 of JAJXYU010000018.1, read as the reverse complement.
CGCTTCGGGTGGCGTGGCGCCGGCTCCCCGCCGACCAGGTTCGAGTGCGCGAGTTCGTCGACCAGCACGATCTGCGGTCGTCGCGCGAGCGCGCCGTCGAGATCGAACTCCCGTCGCGCGATCCCGCGGTAGCGCACCGCGACCGGCTCGAGCCGCGGCAACCCCTCGAGCAGTCGTTCGGTCTCGACGCGTCCGTGGGGCTCGACGTAGCCCACGACGACGTCCGTGCCCGCGGCGCCGACGTTGCGCGCCGCCTCGAGCATCGCGTAGGTCTTGCCGACACCTGCGCAGGCGCCGAAGAAGATGCGCAGCCGGCCGCGCCGCGCGCGCGCCTCCTCGGCCTGTACCTGCGCGAGAAGCTGATCCGGATCCGGCCGCGAATCGATCATCCGTCCGGCCGGCCGGGTCCGCGGCGGGGGGTGGCGCTCAGCGCATCGAGCGCCCGATTCAGTTCGAGCACGTTCACTCGCGGCTCCCCGAACAACCCGAGCCACCGACGATCCGCGTGCGCGGCGATCAGCGCACGCACCGTCGCGAGCGCGAGGCCGCGCGCCCGCGCGATGCGGCCCGCCTGGTACTCGGCCGCCGCGAGGCTGATGTCCGGGTCGAGTCCGCTCGCCGACGCGGTCACGAGATCCACCGGCACCGGTGCGCGATTCCCCGGGTCCGCCGCGCGCAGCGCGGCGATCCGCGCCGACACGGCCGCGACGAGCGCCGGGTTCGTGGGACCGAGGTTCGAGCCACCCGAGTCGAGCGCATCGTACGGACGCGGCGTGGTCGCGGACGGTCGGCTCCAGAAATCATCCGGCGCGACGAATGCCTGACCGATCAGGCGTGACCCGATCGGCCGGCCGTGCTCGACGACGAGACTGCCGTTCGCCCGCCGCGGGAACAGCGCCTGCGCGATCCCGGTCACGATCAGCGGATAGACGAATCCGGTGATCACCGTCATCGTGAGGAGCAGCGTGAGTGCCGGTCGGATTGTCTTCATCGCGGGGAATCCTGGGTTCACGTGAGGTGCAGGGCCACGAGACACAGATCGATCAGCTTGATTCCCGCGAACGGAATCACGATCCCGCCGAGCCCGTATATTAACAGGTTCCGCCGCAGCAGCGCCGCCGCGCCGAGCGCCCGGTATCTCACGCCCTTGAGCGCGAGCGGGATCAGCGCGATGATGATCAGCGCGTTGAAGATCACCGCCGACAGGATCGCGGAGAACGGCGTCGCGAGCCGCATCAGGTTCAGCGCGTCGAGCGGCGGATAGGTCGACGCGAACGCCGCCGGGATGATCGCGAAATACTTCGCGAGATCGTTCGCGATGCTGAACGTGGTGAGCGATCCGCGCGTCATCAGCATCTGCTTGCCGGTCTCGACGACCTCGATCAGCTTCGTCGGATTCGAGTCGAGATCCACCATGTTGCCCGCTTCCTTCGCCGCCTGCGTGCCGGTGTTCATCGCGACCGCGACATCCGCCTGCGCGAGCGCCGGCGCGTCGTTGGTTCCGTCGCCGGTCATCGCGACCAGTCGGCCCTGCGCCTGGTGCTCCCGGATCAGGCGAAGCTTCGCCTCCGGGGTCGCTTCGGCGAGGAAATCGTCGACGCCCGCCTCGGCCGCGATCGCCGCGGCGGTGAGTGGGTTGTCGCCGGTGATCATCACGGTCTTGATGCCCATGCGCCGCAGCTCGCCGAACCGCTCCTTGATCCCGCCCTTGACGATGTCTTTGAGCTCGACGATCCCGAGCACCCGCGCGCCGTCGCTGACCAGGAGCGGCGTGCTGCCGCGACGCGCGACCTCGTCGACCGTTCCGAGGATCGCCTTCGGGAACGGATGGCCGAGGCCCTCGACGTGCGCGCGGATCGCCGCGGGCGCTCCCTTGCGGATCCACCGATCGCCGAGATCCACGCCGCTCATCCGGGTATGCGCCGAGAACGGGATGAACGTCGGCACCATCGCACCGAGATCACGCTCGCGAAGCCGGTGACGCTGCTTCGCGAGGACGACGATGCTGCGCCCCTCCGGCGTCTCGTCGGCGAGCGAGGCGAGCTGGGCGGCATCGGCGAGCTCCTCCGGCGCGACCCCGCTCGCGGGAATGAAGGCGGCCGCCTGGCGGTTGCCGAGCGTGATCGTCCCGGTCTTGTCGAGCAGCAGCACGTCGACGTCGCCCGCCGCCTCGACCGCCCGCCCGGACATCGCGATCACGTTCGCCTGCATCATTCGGCTCATGCCGGCGACGCCGATCGCCGACAGCAAGCCGCCGATCGTCGTCGGGATCAGGCACACGAGCAGCGCCACCAGCGCGGTGATCGTGATCGGAACGCCAGTGTGCGCCCGTGCGACCCCGTACGCGGAGAACGGCAGCAGCGTCGCCGTCGCGAGCAGGAACACGAGCGTCAGCGCGACCAGCAGGATCGTCAACGCGATCTCGTTCGGCGTCTTCTGTCGCTTCGCGTTCTCGACCATCGCGATCATCCGGTCGATGAAGGCTTCTCCGGGGTTCACGGTCACGCGGACCACGATCCGGTCCGACAGCACGCGCGTTCCGCCGGTCACCGACGAGAAGTCCCCGCCCGACTCGCGGATCACCGGCGCGGACTCGCCGGTGATCGCGCTCTCGTCGACCGACGCCGCCCCCTCGATCACCTCGCCGTCGCCCGGGACGACGTCGCCCGCTTCGACGAGGACGACGTCGCCGCGACGCAGCTGGTCCGCGCGCACCCGGTCGTGGACGGACCGGTCGCCGGGATCCACGAGCCGCTTCGCGAGCACCGTCTGCTTGAGTCCGCGCAGCGCTGCGGCCTGCGCCTTGCCTCGCCCCTCGGCGAGCGCCTCCGCAAAATTCGCGAACAGCACCGTGAACCAGAGCCAGACCGCGACGTTCAGGATGAACCACGCCGGCGCCTCGCCGCGCCCGCCCACCGATTGCACCCACAGCACCGTGGTCAGGATCGCGCCGACGTACACCACGAACATCACCGGATTGCGCCACTGCACGCGCGGATCGAGCTTGCGCAGCGCGTCGCGGAGCGCCGGTCCGAGCAGCGCGCGGTCGAACATCGACACCCGATGCTTCGCGGTCGCGGCTCGCGGGGGCAGCGCCGTCATCGCACCGTCCCCCAGAGCGTCAGATGCTCGACGATCGGCCCGAGGGCGAGCGCCGGCACGAAGGTGAGCGCACCGACGAGCACGATCGCCCCGAGCAGCAGGACCACGAACGTCGGCCCGTGGGTCGGCAAGGTCCCGGGCGTGACTGGCACGCGCTTCTTCGCGGCGAGCGACCCCGCGACCGCGAGCACGGCGACGATCGGCCAGTAGCGGCCGAGCCACATCGCGATCCCGAGCGCGAGGTCGTAGAAGCGCGTATCGGCGGCGAGGCCCGCGAACGCGCTGCCGTTGTTGTTGCCCGCGGACGTGAACGCGTACAGGATTTCCGAGAAGCCGTGCGCACCCGGATTGGCGGTGCCCGCGCGTCCCGCCCCCACGCTGACCGCGACCGCGGTTCCGACCAGCACGACCACCGGCATCACCAGGATCGCGATCGAACACATCTTCATCTCGAACGATTCGATCTTCTTGCCGAGATACTCCGGCGTTCGACCGATCATCAAACCCGCGATGAACACGCCGACGATCGCGAACAGCAGGATCGAGTAGAGCCCGGTGCCGACGCCACCGAGCACGACCTCGCCGAGCATCATGTTGAAGAGCGGCACGAGACCGCCGAGCGGCAGGTACGAGTCGTGCATCGAATTCACCGCCCCGCACGAGGTGCCGGTCGTCACGGTCGCGAACAGCGCCGACGCGGCGATCCCGAACCGCGACTCCTTGCCCTCCATGTTGCCGCCCGGCTGCAGCGCGCTCGGCGCCGCGTCGACACCGAGCGCCGCCAGACGCGGATTCCCGTGCTGTTCGCTCGACGTCGCGAGCACCGCGAGACCGACGAACAGGATCAGCATCGCCGCGAGCACGGCCCAGCCCTGGCGGGTGTCGCCGACGAGCCGGCCGAACGTGTACGTGAGCGCGGCCGGAATCAGCGCGATCGCGACCATCTCGAGGAAATTCGACAGCGGCGTCGGGTTCTCGTACGGGTGCGCGGAATTCGCGTTGAAGAACCCACCGCCGTTGGTCCCGAGCTCCTTGATCGCTTCCTGCGAGGCGACCGGTCCCATCGGCAACACCTGTGCCTGCGCGCCCTCGAGCGTCCGCACGGTCACGTCGGAATGCAGGTTCTGGATCACACCGGTCGCCGCGAGGGCGAGCGCGAGCGCGAGCGACAGCGGCAGCAGCACGTACAGGATCGCTCGCGTGAGGTCGGCCCAGCAGTTGCCGATCGAGCTCGATTCCCGGCGCGCGAAGCCGCGGATCAGCGCGATCGCGACCACGAGTCCGGTCGCGGCCGAGAGGAAATTCTGCACTGCGAGACCGGCCATCTGCGTCAGATCGCTCATCGTGGTCTCGCCGTCGTAGCTTTGCCAGTTCGTATTCGTCACGAAGCTGACCGCGGTATTGAACGCCATCGCCGGCCGCACATTCGCGAAGTGCTGCAGATCGAGCGGCAGCCTCGCCTGCGTCCGCTGCAGCGCGTACAGCAGCACGGCACCCGCCGCATTGAACGCGAGCAGTGCGATCGCATAGGACTTCCAACCCATCGGGCCCTGCGGATCGATGCCGCAGACCCGGTAGATGGCCCGCTCGAGCGGTCGCCCGATGCGCAGCAGCGGGTGATCCGCGCCCTCCATCACGGCAGCGATGTATCCGCCGAGCGGCTTCACCAGCACCAGCACGGTCGCGAGGAACGCGATCAGTAGTGCGCTCGCCGGCGTCGTCATCAGAAGTCCTCCGGTGCGAGCAGCGCGTACAGCAGGTACCCGAACAGACCCACGGCGAGGAGTCCCGCGAGCCCGACCATCGGCGTCATTCGACGGACCCGAGGCGGGCGAACGCGCGCGCGAGCCCGTGCGTCGCGAGGTACAGCGCGGCAATGATCAGCAGGTAAACGACGTCCATGGCGGCCTCCTTCACGGTGCACTCGCGCGCCAAGCTAGCCCTGCGCCGGTTAAGCCGGGGTTAAGAATTCATCGCGGTCGGCCGCGAGGCACGCGGTCGTGGCATCCGGGGGAACGCGATCACGGGATTTCTTAACACCCGATGGGTGTCGACGCGCGCTAAGGTCGTCGTATGATCCCGAACGGTCAAGCTCGATGGAGGACCCCTCTCATGGACGAGATGCACCGGCACCCGGGGATTGGCGTGCTACTGCTCCTGCTGACCTCGTCGGCCGCGGCCGCGTGGGCGGCACCGCGGGCGGCGACCGCGGATCGGCCGGCCTCGCCGGTCGCCGGCTCGTCGTGGGGCGCCCTCGTGGGCCTCGTGACGCAGGGGACGCGCGCGCCGATCGCGTATGCGACGGTCACCGCCCGACGAATCGACGGACCCGGGATCCGGGCGACGATCACGGATCGCAACGGCCTGTACTCGTTCTCCGACCTGCCGGCGGGCCGCTGGACGGTGTCGTCGGTCGCGTCGGGCTACGCGCAGGTCACGGTCCGCACGCTCTCCGTGCGCCCCGAGCAGGCGACGCGCCGCGACATCGTCTTGAAGCCGGAAGCGACGACGCTCGCGGGTGCGGCGGCGCCCGCCGCCACCACTCCTCTCGAAGCCGCGCCCGCCGCAGCCCCACCACCGACGCCCACGACGACCGCCGCATTGTCGGCGACCGTTCCCGACGCCCTGCAGGCACCCGCGCCGGCGCCCGCGAACGACACGCACACGCCGCTCGCGAACGTGCCTGACATCGGCTGGATGAACGGGACCGGTCGCAACACGACGCCGGTCTTCGATACGAAGTTCTTCACGCCCGAGATCCGCTTCGACGTGAACTACCTGCACAGCTTCAATCACCCGCAGGACCGTACGATCGTCGGCTCGACCGAGGAATTCCGCTCGGACGAGTTCCAGATCGAGCAGGTGAGCTTCGGCGGCAACTTCCACTGGCACAACGTGCAGGCGCGTTTCCTGTCGATGATGGGGCTGTTCTCGACCACGACGCCGCGCAACGATGCGAGCGCCGCGGTCGGTCAGTGGAACCTCTCCGATGCCTATCGTTACTTCTCCGAGGCCAACGCGGGCTACCACTTCGATCACATCGGTCACGGGCTCAACGTCGACGCCGGCATCTTCGTCTCCTACGTCGGGCTGTTCAGCTACTACAACTTCGACAACTGGACCTACCAGCCCTCGTTCGTCTCCTCGAACACGCCCTGGTTCTTCGACGGCCTGCGGATCCAGTACTGGCCGACGCAGAACCTGAAGATCGAACCCTGGCTGATCAACGGCTGGCAGTCGTACGGCAGGTTCAACCACGACCCCGGGATCGGCGGACAGGTGCTGTGGATTCCGAACGACGACTTCAAGCTCGTGTTCAACAGCTATTTCCTCGGCGAGGACAATCTGGCGAGCGGCAACGGCACGCCCGCGAACGCGGGCGATCCCCTCGCGCCGATCGGACAACCGAATCCGCAGGCGCCATTCGTGCATTACGACCGCGTGCACCGGATTCACGAGGACGACAGCGTGCTGTGGCGGTATTACCAGGCGTCGCCCAAGGCTCGCGGACGGGGCGTATCGATGATGGCCTTGTCGCTCACGGTCGACTTCGGCTGCGAGTACGGCGGTGGCGTCCATTGCCTGAGCGGGCCGAATCGCGCGAATTTCTTCGGCGCGATGATCTACAACCGCTTCTGGTTCGACCACGACCGGTATGCCGTGACCGTCGGCGGCGGCCTGATGAACAATCCCGGGCGCTACCTCACGTTGCTGCCGCCGATCAACGGGGCGACCGCGGCGACCGGGTCCCCGTATTTCACCGAAAATCCCGGCCAGAAGATCTATCAATGGGATACGCAGCTGAATTTCCAGTATATGCCCAATGACTGGATCACCTGGTGGACCGAGCTCACCTACCGCCACTCGAACGTCCCGTACTGGTCGGGTCCGGGCGGCGTCACGCCGCCGGGCGGCAATACCGGGTCGCCGGCCAGTTTCGTGTGCAACGACGGCGCCGTGATGGGCGCGGATCGCTGCGCGGGCGAAGGCGGGGTCTGGTTTCCCGACCTGCGCAGGAGCGAGGCGATCTGGGGGACGGGGCTGATGGTCAAATTCTGACCGCTCCGCCCCGGGCGTGGCGACGGCGGCACACGGGCCGCTGGAATGTGAACTGACTCACGGCACGATGCCACCCCCGGTCTATGCTGCCGAGGTCGGGGGGGTGCGGGCGATTCCGCAGGAGAGGCATCGGGCGGTGACCAGTTCGACGAAGCTCGCGGCCCGCGCCCTGGAGCCGCCGGACGATGCCCCCATCGCCGTCTCGCCGCGACCGGGTGCCACGTTGGTCGTGCTGAGCCGGGCCGACGAGTTCCTGCTCGAGATCGGTCTTGCGCTGCAGGGGCTCGCGACGGTCCGCCCGGTGGACGACCTCGCCGAGGCGCTGCATGCGCTGCGGGAGGAATCTGGCCCGCAAGCCCTCGCGGTCGATGCACCGTCCCTCGATACCGCCCTCGCAACGCTCGAGGCCGCGACCCTCGAGGCGCCGACCGTTCCGGTGCTGCTGTTCTCCCCCGCGCACCTGCATCCGGAACTGGCAGCACTCACACCCGACCCCCGGATCACGGTGCTGCCGACGCCCCTCGAGCCCGAACCCACCGCGCGGGCGATTCGCCGCGCGATCGAGTCGACCGGGGTCGCGCGCCCGGTTCTACCGGAACCCGCGGCGGCGCCGCGAGTGGGCGTGGCCGCGACACCGACCGCGTTCGAATCGCCGACCGCTCCGGCAGCGAACGGTGGGCGCCCCCGCGATCGATCGCGCACGGCCGGACGGTGGCTCGCCGTCGGCGCCGCGCTCGCCGTGATCGCGGGCGGCGCGTACCGGCTGATCGAGCCCCGATCCGCCGACGGGCGACCCCCGGTGGCGCCGGCCATGATTGCCCGCCACGCAACCGCGGCAGCGCCACTCAATCGGGCGCTCGTGCAGGGACGACTTGATGACCTGCTCGCGAAGGCCCGCACGGCGATGCACGAGCACCGGTACACCGATCCGCCGGCCGACAACGCCCTGCTCTATTACCAATCCGCCGCCGCGGTCGATCCGACGAGCGCCGAGGCGCGGGACGGACTGCACCGAATCGGCGCCGTGCTCGACCAACGCGTTCAGGGCGATCTCACCGCCGGGCACCTGAACCAGGCGGCCGCGGCACTCGCGACGATCGCCGCGATCCTTCCCGACCACCCCGCGCTCGCCGCCGAGCGGTTGCAGGTCGCCTCGGCACAGCAGGCGCGGCAGAACGCCCTCGCGGCGCAACGACAGGTGCAGGCCAATGCCGAGCGGCTCGCCGGGCTCGTCGAGGCCCGCATTCACAGCGGCGCGCTCGACGGCGGCGCCGACAGTGCATCGGCCTACGCCGCCGAGCTCACCGCCGCGGCTCCACAGAATCCCCTGACCGCGTCCACGCTCGCCGACCTGCGCGCAGCCGAAGCCGGAGCCACCGCGCGCGCGGCCGCCGTCGCGCGGGCGCGCGAGGATGCGATCGACGCCGCTCGTCGGCTCGTTCGAGCCCAAGTCGCGCAGCGCCTGCTCGACCGCGCCCGCACCGCGGCGCTCGCGGGCCAGGACGACGCGCGC
>JAJXYU010000195.1 GCA_021780395.1 Pseudomonadota bacterium | reverse complement strand
CGCGACCGCGACGACCAGCGACAGGATCACGAACAGGATGTGCTTGGTGATCTGGATCGAGCGGAAGAAGTTCGCGTGCTGGTTCGTCCAGTCGTCGACGTAGAAGCCGCCGCCGAGCGCGAGCGCGGCGCGCCGCACCAGCGTACGCGCCTGGTACAGGTCGACCATCCGCAGCCGGATCCCGGTGACCGCCGGGCCCATCTGCAGCAGCTTCGCCGCGTCACCGATCGACACCAGCGCGACCCGCCGGTCGAAGTCGTACATCCCGATCGACAGGATCCCGGCGACGCGGAACGCGCGCATCCGCGGCATCACGCCGACCGGCGTCACGTCGCCCTGCGCGACGACCAGCACGACCCGGTCGCCAACGTGGGCGCCGAGCGCGGCCGCGAGGTCCTTGCCGAGGATGATCCGGTACGAGCCCGGCGTGAGATCCGACAGGTGCCCGCTCAGCAGGTGATCGCCGAGCGAGGCGACCCGCCCTTCGGTGCGCGGATCGATCCCCTCGATCTCGATCCCCGCGGACTCGCCGCGATGGATCAGCATGCCCTGCTGCTCGATGTACGGCGAGGCGCCCGCGATCCCGGGCAGCTTCTCGACGATCCCGAGGTCGTGCCGCCAGTGCGTGATCCGGCCCTCGAGCCCCGAGATCGTCGCGTGCGCGGTGAGGCTCAGGATGCGCGTGCGCAGCACCTGTTCGAAGCCGTTCATCACCGACAGCACCACGATCAGCACCGCGACCCCGACGCACAGGCCGAGCATCGCGATCCCGCCGATCGTCGACACGAAGCCGCGGTGCGGGGACGAGCGCAGGTACCGCCAGCCGAGGAAGCCTTCGTACCAGTAGCGCATCAGTCGTACCGCAGCGCTTCGGCCGGGAGCGTGCGCGCCGCGCGCCGCGACGGGTAGATCGTCGCGAGGAACGTGAGCAGGAGCGAGGCGACCGCGATCACGACGATGTCGCGCAGGTGCGGGTCGCTCGGGATCGTCGAGAGGTAGTACACGCTCGGATCGAGGATGTAGAAGCCGAAGGTGTTCTGCAGGAACGGCACGATCGTGCCGACGTTGAACGCGAGCAGGAGCCCGAGCGCGACGCCGAGCGCGGTGCCGACCCAGCCGATCAGCACGCCCTGGGTCATGAACACCGCGAGCACCCCGCGCGGGCTCAGGCCGAGCGTGCGCAGGATCGCGATGTCGGTGCGCTTGTCGGTCACGACCATCACCAGCGTCGCGACGATGTTGAAGGCCGCGACCGCGACGATCAGCATCAGGATCAGGCCCATCATCGTCTTCTCGATGCGCACCGCGCGGAAGAACACCGCGTCCTCCTGAGTCCAGTCGCGTGCGGTGAGGCCCGGCACGCGGCGTACCGCGATCCGCGCGAGCGCGGGCGATTGCAGCACGTCGTCGAACTTCAGCCGGATCCCGGTCGGTCCGGCGAGGTCGCGCAGGCTCTCGGCATCCTTCAGGTCGATCAGCGCGAGCACGCTGTCGTGCTCCTGCAGGCCGACCTCGAACGTGCCGACGACGATGAAGCGCTGCAGCCGCGGAACGAAGTCGCTGTGCCGGGGATCACCGCTCGGGATCATCACCGTGACGGTGTCGCCGACGCTCACCTGCAGCATCTCGGCGAGCGAGCGGCCGAGGATGATCCCGTCGGCGCCCGGCTTCAGCGCCGACAGCCGTCCGCGAACCATCGCCTTCGCGACCGAGGAGACCTGCGGCTCGAGCGCCGGATCGATCCCGCGCAGGATCGCGCCGCTCATCGACGGGCCGTGCGTGAGGATCGCGTCGGTGTCGAGGTACGGCGCCGCGCCGACGAGTCCCTCGGAGCCGCGCAGCGCCGCGAGTCGCTGCCGCCAGTCGCGGATCGCCGCGCCTCCGTCGCGCAGCACCGCGTCGGCCGAGACGCTGAGGAGGCGGGTCCGCAGCTCCTGCTGGAAGCCGTTCATCACCGAGAGCACCGTGATCAGCGCGGCGACCCCCACGGCGACGCCGAGCAGGGACACCCAGGTGATGAACGACACGAAAAAGGTGTTCTCGCGGGCGAGCGAATAGCGCAGGCCCACGAACACGGGGAGCGGCTGGAACATGGTCGGCGATTAAACCACAGCGTGCCGCGTCGCGACGGGACGATTGTATTAATTATTTTAAATACAATGTATTATAAAGTTTATTAAAAGTAATTTGTGATGATTTCCGACGCCGGTTGGCGACAGAACCGAGACCTGAGTCGCGCTCCGCGGCGGCGCTTCGGTGCTAGATTATGTCCTGGAGGATCTGCCATGCGCATCGCGACTTGCCTGATCGCCGCCGCCGTCGCCACGGCCTTCGCCGGCCCCGCCGGGGCCGAGATGATCGTGGTCGGCCACCGCATCGAAGTGAAGAAGCCGGCCGAGGCACCGACCCGCGGGATGACGATGAACGAGGTCGTGCGGCGCTTCGGCGCGCCGCGCGAGAAGCTCGCGCCGGTCGGCCAGCCGCCGATCACGCGCTGGCGGTATCCGGGCTTCACCGTCTATTTCGAATACCACTTCGTGATCGACAGCGTCGCGACCGGCTGACCGTCGGCATTTGCGGGCGGCGACCCGCTTCCCGTAACATGCGACCCCCTTGAAGATGCCGCGCGCGCATCGCGTGGCCCGTGGCCGCGGCTCACCGTGAGCCGCGGCGGTGCCGAAGGCTCGCGATCCGTCCGATGACATCCTCGTCCGATTCCACGAACCCGCGCCTGCTCGCGCCGCGGTTGCCCTCCTCGGCCGCGGCCCCGGTCCGCTGGAGCGGCCTCGACGGCGCCGCCGCCGGGCTCGCGATCGCCGAGGCCGCCGCGGACGGCCGGCCGCTGTTCGTGATCACCCCGACCCCACGGGCTGCCGAGGCGCTCGCGGGCGAGGTCGCGTTCTTCGCCGGCGCGCGCGTGAGCGTCGGTGCGTTCCCGGACCTCGAGACCCTGCCCTACGACAACTTCTCCGCGCACCCGGACATCACCTCGACGCGCCTGCGCACGCTCGCCACGCTGCCGAGGGCGCGCGCCGGCGTCTGGATCGCCGCGATCGACACGCTCCTGCAGCGCCTCGCGCCGCGCAGCTACATCGAAGCGCACTCGCTGCGGGTGGGTGTCGGCGAGGACCTCGACGTCGAGGCGCTGCGCGCCCGGCTCGCGGCCGCTGGCTACGCCGCGGTGACGCAGGTCGCGGCGCACGGGGAATGCGCGGTCCGCGGCTCGCTGATCGACGTGTTCCCGATGGGCTCGGACGCGCCCTACCGGATCGACCTGCTCGACCGAACGATCGACAGCATCCGGGTGTTCGATCCGCTGACGCAGCGCTCCGGCGGCACGCTCGAGCGGATCAACCTGCTGCCCGCGCGCGAGACCCCGCTCGACCCCGACGCGATCCGCACGTTCCGCGGCCGCTACCGGGCGCGCTTCGGCGGCGACCTC
>JAJXYU010000261.1 GCA_021780395.1 Pseudomonadota bacterium | reverse complement strand
GGACCACACGGTGGGATTCCGCGGCTCGGAGGCGTTCACGCGCTGGCGCGCGCTCGTGAGTCCGCATTTCGAGACGCCGCCCCGGGTCCAGCACGCGAGGCCCGTGCTCGGCGGCGACCGGCCCCGGGGACGATGAGATGATCGAACACGAACACCGACGCGAACAGGATCCGCCGGTTCTCGTCGATGCCCGCGACGGGGTCGCAACGCTGTCGCTGAACCGGCCGCAGCAGTTGAATGCGATGTCCGAGGCGATGCTGGACGCGCTGCAGCGTGAGCTCGACCGGCTCGCCGGGGACTGTTCCGTGCGTTGCATCGTGCTCGCGGCGCACGGCCGCGCGTTCTCGGCCGGGCACGACCTTGGCGAGATGCGCCGGCGCCAGCGGGACTACGAGTCCTGTCGCACGCTGTTCGCGAGCTGCAGCCGTGTGATGCAGAGCATTCGCGCGCTGCCGGTGCCGGTGATCGCCCGGGTCCAGGGCCTTGCGACGGCCGCCGGTTGCCAGCTGGTCGGGAGCTGCGACCTCGCGATCGCGGCGCAGTCCGCGCGCTTTGCGGTCTCCGGAATCAACGTAGGCCTGTTCTGCTCGACGCCGTCGGTCGCGCTGTCGCGCAACGTCGCGACCAAGCGGGCGTTCGACCTCCTGGTCACGGGGCGGTTCATCGACGCGCCGACCGCCTGTGCGTGGGGATTGATCAACGAGTCGGTCCCGCCCGACGAACTCGATGCCGCAATCGACCGCAAGGTCTGCGAGATCCGGGCGAAGAGCCCAGCCGCGATCCGCCACGGCAAGGCGATGTTCTATCGGCAGCTCGCGATGCCGCTTCCCGAGGCCTACGAATTCGCGGGCGAGGTGATGGCGCGCAACATGCTGGAGGACGACGTCGCCGAAGGGATCGACGCGTTCCTCGAGCGGCGCACACCGGTCTGGACGTCGTGAGGTCGCGATGAGCCGCGCGCGGATGCCGATCGAGATCGAGGTCACCGCGCTGCGGCAGCCGGCGGCGGGGATGGCGTCGCTGGGATGAATCCCACGGTGGCTCGTCGGGCGTTTTCTGTGGCTTAATGACACTTCGATGAGGATCGCAAAGCCCATTCTGATGGTCACGACGCCGGTCGGTCTGATCGGTGGCTTTCACGAGGCGTACCAGCTCGCGGGCAACCTGGTCTGGCTGATGGCCGCGATGGTGTCGGTGCTGACGGTGTTCGTCGCGTACCTGGTCAGGATCGCGCGTCGCGAGCGCGACGGCGCGACGCGCTAGCGCCTCCGGCGCCGACCGGATGCGTTCCATCGACGCCGCGACGCTCGCCTCGCTCCTCGAGCGGCGCGCATTGATCGATGCACTCGACCGGGCGTTCGCGGGCGGCGCCGAGGTGCCGCCGCGAATCCATCACGACACCGGTGGCGGTACGCGACCCAATGCGCTGCTGATCATGCCGGCGTGGTCGACGGCCTCGATCGGCGTAAAGCTCGTGACCGTGCACCGGGACAACGCGGCGCGCGGCGAGCCGGCGGTGCACGCGGCGTATGTGCTGTTCGACGCGGCGACCGGCGCGCCGCGCGCGATGCTCGACGGCACCGAGCTCACCCGGCGCCGCACCGCGGCGGTGGCTGCGCTCGCGGCCCGGTATCTCGCGCCGCCCGGCGCCGAACGGCTGCTGATGGTCGGCACCGGCAGCCTCGCGACCCACGTGATCGAGAGCCACGCGCTCGTCCGGCCGATCCGCGAGGTGCGGATCTGGGGGCGCCGCCGCGATCGCGCCGCCGCGATCGCGGATCGTCTAGCCGGGCGCGGATTCGCGGTCGCGGTCGCCGATGAACTCGAGCCCGCGGTCGGGTGGGCGGACATCGTCAGCTGCGCGACGCTCGCGACCGAGCCCGTGGTCCGCGGCGCGTGGCTGCGCCCCGGTCAACACATCGACCTGATCGGCGCCTACACGCCGCAGATGCGTGAGATCGACGACGAGGGGCTGCGCCGCGTGCGGATCTACGTCGATACCCGCGCCGGCGCGCTCACCGAGAGCGGCGAACTCGTGCAGGCGATCGCCGCCGGCGCGCTCGCGCCCGACGACCTCTGCGGGGAGCTTGCGGACCTCGCGCGCGGCCGGGTCGCCGCGCGCCGGGGCCCGCAGGAGATCACGTTGTTCAAGAGTGTCGGCACGGCGCTCGCCGATCTCGCCGCGGCCGAGCTCGCGGTCGCGGCGAGCGCCACGCGCGGGCACGGCGACGAGGAGCGGGAATGATCAAGGGCGCGGAACTGCTGGTGGCGGCGCTGCACAACGAGGGCGTCGAACGGATCTACGGCCTGCCGGGCGAGGAGAACCTCGACGTCGTCGAGGCTCTGCGGCGCTCGCCGATCGAGCTCGTGCTGACCCGGAACGAACAGGCGGCCGCGTTCATGGCGGCGACCCACGGGCGCCTCACCGGCCGGGCGGGCGTGTGCCTGACGACGCTCGGGCCCGGCGCGCTGAACCTCGCGACCGGCGCCGCCTACGCGCTGCTCGGCGCGATGCCGATGGTGATGATCACCGGACAGAAGGGCGTGCTCTCGTCCCGCCAGGCGCGTTTCCAGGTCGTCGACGTCGTCGGCGCGATGAAGCCCTTGACGAAGCTCGCGCGGCAGATCGTCTCGCCGGCGACGATCCCGACGCTCGTGCGGGAAGCATTCCGGGTCGCCGAGGAGGAGCGCCCCGGCCCGGTGCACCTCGAGCTCCCCGAGGACATCGCCGCCGCCGAGTGTGAGGCGCCGCCGCTGATCCCGCCGCATCCGGTCGAGCTGCCGATCGCGAGCGCGGCCGCGCTCGACCGCGCGGCGCGAATGATCCAGCATGCCGCCCGCCCGCTGGTGATGCTCGGCGCCGCCGCCTCGCGGCCGCGCTCGACCGCGGATCTCGCGAATTTCGTGATCCGAACCCGCCTGCCGTACTTCACGACGCAGATGGGCAAGGGCACCGTTCCGGGCGGTACCGACCTGTACCTCGGCACCGCCGCGCTGTCGGAGCGCGACTACGTGCACGAGGCGATCGAGCGGGCCGATCTCATCGTCACGATCGGCCACGACACGGTCGAGAAGCCCCCGTTCATCATGGGACCGGACGGCCCGATGGTCGTGCACGTCGGCTACCAGCCGGCGACCGTCGAACAGGTGTACTTCCCGCAAGCCGAGGTCGTCGGCGATCTCGGTCCGTCGCTGCGGCTGCTCGCGGATCGCGTCGAGGGCCGATTGCCAAACGCCGGCGCGTTGCTGCCGATGCGCGAGCGGATCCTCGCGCGCATCGCCGAGCGCGCGACCGAGGAGCGCTTCACGCCGCAGCGGATCGTCCACGACATCCGGCAGGTGATGCCGCCGGACGGCATCGTCGCGCTGGATAATGGGATGTACAAGATCTGGTTCGCGCGCAACTACCGCACCCGGGTCGCGAACACGCTGTTGCTGGACAAT
>JAJXYU010000058.1 GCA_021780395.1 Pseudomonadota bacterium | reverse complement strand
CGCGGGATTGCGGCTCGCGCTCGGCAGCGACGGCGGCGCCTCGGGCGACGACGTCGGCCTGTGGCAGGAACTGCGTCTCGGTGCGCTCGCCGCCCGCGGCGCCGCGCACGCCCCGAGCGCCTGGGAGGTCCTCGCGATGGCGACATGCGATGGGGCGGAGGTGCTCGGGATCGACCGGGACGTCGGTACGCTCGAACCCGGCAAATGGGCGGACCTGTGCTGCGTCGAGGCGCTCGGCCCGGCGATCCCCACCCCCGTGGACCTCGTGGAGCAGTTGGTTTTGTGCGGCGGACGTGAGATCGTCCGCGACGTCTGGATCGCCGGCCGATCCGCGATCTCGAGATCTCAGCCGACCCGATTCGATTGGACGGAGATTCGCGACCGCGCGTGGCGCGCCGCGCGGCGACCGACCGCAGGAGGATGATGACGATGCCCGAACTGGCAACCCTGAACGCGGATCCCGCGGAGCTCGGCAAGTTCGATGCGATCGCGCACGACTGGTGGAATCCGGCCGGGCCGTCACGGCCGTTGCACGAGTTGAACCCGGCGCGCCTGGCGTACCTCGAGCGCATCACCGGGCTCGCCGGCCGGACCGTCGTCGACGTCGGTTGCGGCGGGGGCATCCTCTCGGAGGCGATGGCACGCGCCGGTGCGAGCGTACTCGGGATCGACCTCGCGCCCGCCGTCATCGAGGTTGCGCGCACGCATGCCGCCGGAGCCGGTCTCGAGATCGCCTACCGGTCGGTCTCGGCGGAGGCGCTCGCGGCCGAGCGGCCGCGCGACTTCGATCTCGTCACCTGCATGGAAATGCTCGAGCACGTACCGGATCCGGCGGGGGCGCTCGCCGCGCTGGCCGCGCTCGTACGGCCCGGCGGCGACGTCGTCGTCTCGACGTTGAACCGGACGTGGCAGTCCTTCCTGGTCGCGATCGTCGGGGCCGAGTACGTCGCCCGCATGTTGCCGCGCGGCACCCACGATTACCTGAAATTCATCCGTCCATCCGAACTCGCCCGCTGGGGACGCGAGGCCGGGCTCGCACTTCGCGATCTCACCGGCGTCGGCTACGATCCGTTCACGCGCTCCTTCGGTCTGTCGCGGCACGCCGCCGTGAACTATCTCGCGCACTTCCGCCGTGCCGATTCCTGAGCGCCTGCGCGATCGGCCGCCGCGGGCGCTGCTGTTCGACCTCGACGGAACACTGCTCGATACGGCGCCGGACATGTACCGCGCGTTCAGCGCGTTGCTTCGGGAGCGCCACCGCGAACCGGTCGCCTACGAACTCGTCCGTCCGCGCGTGAGCCATGGCGCGGCCGGGGTGCTGCGCGCGGGCTTTGCCGACGTCGGCGAGAGCGAGTTCGATGCGCTCCGACAGCGCTTCCTCGAACTGTATCGCGACGCGCTCTGCGTCGACACCCGGCTCTTCCCGGGCATGGACCGCGCACTCGATGCGCTCGCCGCCCACGGCCTGGCGGCGGGGATCGTGACGAACAAGGCCGCGTGGCTCGCCGAACCGCTGATCGATTCGCTCGGCTTGCGGTCGCGCTTCGCGTGTGTGGTCAGCGGCGACACGGTCGCCGAGCGCAAACCGCACCCGCTGCCGCTGCTGCACGCCGCGAAGCTCGCCGGCGCCGCGCCTGCGGAGTGCGTCTACGTCGGCGACGCGGCCCGCGACGTCGAGGCGGCCCGCGCCGCCGGCATGCCCTCGCTGGTCGCACGCTATGGTTATCTCGGACCCGGCGAGGATCCCGACGCCTGGGGCGCCGACGGCGCGATCGACTCGCCGGACGAGATCGTCGACTGGCTGGTCGCAGCCTGGCGCCGATGACGGTCGCGCCGACCGCGTTCGCCGCACGCACCGGACCACGGATGCGGGGCCGCCGGCGTTGACGAGCCTGGACGAACCGTATCGAGCTCGCGCGGCACCGCCCGGCAGCTCACGCCATCTTGCGTGGTTGTTCTCGGCGCCGGCCGCGCGCGCGCCGCTCCTCGGGGTCTTCGCGCTGCTCGCCGAATGGCGCGCCACGCTGCATGCCGACGTCGCGCCGGAAGTCGCCGCGACGAAGCTCGCCTGGTGGCGGGACGAGATCCAGCGACTGCGGCAAGCCCGTCCCGTGCATCCGATCGGCCGGTACCTCCTGGCATCGGTCACCGCGACGCCGGACGACTGGGAACCCCTGGTGCGGGCGATCGATGCCGCCGCGCGCCAGGCAGGCGGCGCGATGCTCGACACCGCCGCCGACCGCATCGAGCATGCCGACGCGCTGATCGGCGGGCCGCTGCGGGTCGCGGCGACGCTCGCAGAGAAAGCAGTTCGACGCGACGTCGAACCCACGGCGCGCGCGCTCGAAGCCTGCACGCGCGCGATCGCGACGGGGGAATTCCTCACGCTGACGGCCGCCGGCGCGCCGGATCAGGCCGACGCATTGCGCGCCGCGGCTCGGCGGGAGTACGTCGCGGCCGTCGACGCGC
This sequence comes from Pseudomonadota bacterium, assembly GCA_021780395.1. Next base: position 986 of record JAJXYU010000058.1, on the reverse strand, counting down.
TACCGACGGTCGCCCGGGCGCGGTACCGCGGCCTGTTGGTGCTCGCGGTGCTCGAAGCGCATCATTTGAGTACCGGCCGATCCGACGCCACGATGCCGGCACGGCTGTCCGACCTGTGCCTCGCATGGCGCACCGCCCGGCGCGCGGCGCGGGCGGATCCACGAACCACGGAGATTCCATGACGACGACTCTCGACCCGAAAACGTATGTCGCGCCGCCCGACCTGCTGGCGGGCCGCGTGATCCTGGTCACCGGCGCGAGCGGCGGGCTCGGCGGCGCGATCGCGGTCGCTTGTGCCCGCGCCGGTGCGCAGGTGATCCTCTGCGGCCGCAACGAACGCAAGCTCGAGGCGTGCTACGACCGGATCGCGGCCGACGGAGGTCCGACGCCGGCGCTGGCGCCGCTCGACCTCGCAACAGCGACCGCGTCCGCCTACGACGCGCTCGCGACGACGATCGAGCGCGAGTACGGGCGGCTCGACGGTCTCGTGCACGCGGCTGCGATCCTCGGCGACCGCACGCCGCTCGAGATGTACGACGTGCCGACCTGGTGCCGCGTGCTGCACGTGAACCTGACGGCGCCGTTCATCCTGACCCAGGTGCTGCTGCCCGCGCTGCGCCGTTCGGAGGCCGCGTCGGTGGTGTTCGCGAGCAGCGGCGTCGTGAAGCAGCCCCGCCCGTTCTGGGGTGCTTACGCGGTCGCGAAGAGCGGTCTGGAAACGGTCCGCGCGATGTTCGCGGAGGAACTCGCGGGAATCACGAACATCCGCGTGAACAGCGTGAACCCGGGCCCGATGCGCACACCGATGCGCTTCGCGGCCTATCCGGCCGAGAATCCAAACACCCTCCCGCATCCCGAGCGCGTGACCGGCGCGTTCCTGTACCTGCTCGGGCCCGACGGGCGCGACGTCAACGCGCGTTATTTCGACGCCCAGTAGCGGTCTTCGGGCTCGCGCCGGGCGCGGGCTGCGAGCCCGGCGACGGCGG
>JAJXYU010000189.1 GCA_021780395.1 Pseudomonadota bacterium | reverse complement strand
CGTGGCAGCAGGGTGGGATCGGTGTGCAGCACCGCCTCGTTCGGCTGGTAACGGATCGCGCCGAGGATCGAGCGCTCGGCGTCGCTCGCGTCCGAGAGCAGCCCGAGGGCCTGGTCGGCGTGGCAGGCGAGCACCGCGTGGTCGAACCGTTCCTGACCTTCGGCATGGGTCACCCGCACGCCGCCGCCGTCGCGACGCAGGTCCCGCACCGCGCAGCGCGGCCGCTCGTGGACCCGCCAGCGCGCGCGCAGCGCGCGCACGTAGCTCGCCGAGCCGCCGCGAACCACCCGCCACTCGGGTCGGCCGGTGAGATCGAGCATTTGGTGGTTGTTCATGAACCGCACCAGGTATCGGGCCGGGAAGTCGAGGATCCGCGCCGGCGGCGAGGACCACAGCGCCGAGGCCATCGGCACGAGGTGGTCGTCGCGGAACGCGGCGCCGTAGCGGTTCGCGGCGAGATAGTCGCCGAGGGCCGGACCGCGGTCCTCCTGGTCGAGGAGCGCGGGCGCCTCGCGGTAGAATCGCAGCAGGTCGCGCACCATCCCGAGGAAGCGAGGCGAGAGGAGATTGCGGCGCTGGCAGAACAACGTGTCCAGCCGGGTCGCGTTGTATTCGAGCCCGGTCGCCTCGTTATGCACCGCGAAACTCATCGTCGTCGGCTGCGAGGCGACGCCGAGCTCGCGCAGCAGCCGCGTGAACAGCGGATAGTGGCGCGGGCTGAACACGATGAAGCCGGAGTCGACCGCGTAACGCCGTCCCCGCAGCTCGATCTCGTGGGTGTGCGTGTGCCCGCCGAGACGGTCATCCGCCTCGAACAGCGTGACCTCGTGCGTTCGCGACAGCAGCCAGGCGGACGCGAGCCCCGAGATCCCGGCGCCGATCACCGCGATGCGCATGGGTTCAGCGCCCCGTCCGCGCGAGGACCCGTGCCGGGACGGGGCGCAGGTCGCGGACCAGGCCGAGCGCGGCGAGCCCGCGCAGCGCATACCAGGTCAGGTCGATCTCCCACCACCGGAATCCCTGGCGCGCGCTGCCGGGGAAGTGGTGATGGTTGTTGTGCCAGCCCTCGCCGAAGGTGAGGAGCGCGAGCCACAGGTTGTTGCGGCTGTCGTCGCGGGTCTCGTAGCGGCGCGTCCCGAAGCGGTGCGCGAGCGAGTTGATCGTCACGGTTGCGTGGAAAAGCACGACGGTGGAGACGAAGAATCCCCAGACCAGCATCTGCGCGCCGTCGGTGTGCAGCGCGGGGTCGGCGTGCCGAAGCCACGCGCCGAACGCGGTGATCGCCGCCGCGAACAGCACCGGGATCGCGGTGTCGTAACGGTCGAGCCAGCGCAGTTCCGGGTAGCGCGCGAGGTCCGGCACCTTCGCGAGGTCGGTCTTGAACCCGCGCGGCGTCAGGAACCAGCCGACGTGACTCCACAGGAAACCGTGCACGCGCGGCGAGTGCGGATCGGCCGGCGTGTCGGCGTGGCGGTGATGGTTGCGGTGATGCGCGGCCCACCACAGCGGACCCCGCTGCACGCTGCTCGCGCCGAGCACCGCGAACGCGAACTGGACCGGACGCGCCGCGCGAAACGTCCGATGCGAGAATCCGCGATGGTAGAACGCGGTGATCGCGAACATCCGCAGCGCGTACGCGGCGGCCGCGACCGCGAGCGCCGCGGCCGACACCCCGGTCCAGATCGCGCCGAGGCACCCGAGGTGCAGCGCGACGAACGGTGCGGCTCGCAACCAGTCGATCCGGTCGGCGCGCGCGGGGTCGGGCGCATCGTCGGCGCCGCTGGTGTCGATCCAGCGGCGTAACGCACGCCAGGCCCCGCGACGGGGTACGGCGATCGCGGCAGTCGCCCGCGGCTCGGCATCGGTCATCACGGGTTCGCTCCTGGCTGAGGTGCAGGCATATACGGAGCGAACGGGCAAACGGATGCACGCGCCCGCATGGCGGGCGCGCACTTGGCGTGGGAGGACTTCAGGCCGTCTGCGGCGGCGTCGACGTGGCCGCGCCGATCGCGCCGGTCCCGATCACGGGTCCGGTCGGTCGACCGGTCGGCGATCCGCCGATGGGTTCGACGGAGACCGCGAGCGTCGCGGTCGGCCCCAGGCGGGCGACCAGCGACGGCGGCAGATCGATCGTCACCGGCGCCGAATCGGAGATGATTCCGACCGGGATCGGCGAACCCGCCTTGGGAACCAGCCAGAGCTCCGGTGCGCGGTCGGCGCTCAGGGGTCGCGGCACGCCTGGAATCACGATCATGCGGGATTGGGCGATGTCCATCGTCGCGGTCCAGCCGACGCGGTGGTTCGCCTGGACGATGGTCGCGGCCATGTATGGAATCGGCGGCGCGGACGGGCGGTGCAGCATCACCGCGACCAGCACCGCGCTCGCGGTCGCCGCGAGCGCCGCCGATCCCAAGCCGAGCCAGTGCCAGAACCGCAGGCTCTCCCACAGCCCGGCGCGGGCCGGGCCGCGGGCTCGCAGGTCGAGTCGCAGGCGGCGGCGGATCGCGTCCCAGACGCGCCCGGGCGGTTCGATCGGCACGACCTCCGCGGCGAGCGGCGACAATCGTCGCGACCAGGCCGCGATCGCGGCCGCCGCGTCCGGCCGTCCGGCCGACTCGCGCTCGACGGCCGCGCGTTCGGGCGGGTCGAGCACACCGAGCACGTACTCGGCGTATCGCAGTTCTCGATCGTCGGGCTCCAAGGCGCTCATCCTGTCTCCAGGCAGCCACGCAACTGGATCAGCGCGCGGCGGATCCAGCTCTTCATCGTTCCGAGCGGCACCCGCAGGCGCGCCGCCAGTTCCATATACGTAGCACCGGTGAAAAAGGCTTCACGCACCGAACTCGCGTGCTGCGGGTCCAACGCATCCAGGCAGTCGTGGAGTCGGCGGTAGCCTTCCAGGGACTCGGCCTGCGCCGACGGGCCGGGCCGCTCGTCGACCAGGCCGTCGAGGATGGCGTCGTCATCGAGGGTCGCCTCGCGCCGTTGCCGCAGGCGGTCGATCGACTTGTTGCGGGCGAGCGCGACCAGCCAGGTCTGCGGGGCGGCGAGCGCGGGGTCGAAGCTCGTCGCGCGGCGCCAAACGGTCGCGTAGATCTCCTGCAGGACCTCTTCCGCTTCGCTGCGATCGCGCAGCATGCGCATGCAGACGCCGAACAGGCGGGCCGAGGTGAGCCGGTACAGCGTCTCGAACGCCTGCGCGTCTCCGGCGCCGGTCTCGGTCAGCAAGCGGGCGAGCGTCTCGCGGTCCTCGGTCGGCATCGGTCTCCTCGGCGTCCCCCTGCGCTCGCGGCCGGGCGTGGGTTGCGCGGACCGCAGGCCGTCCGCCGTCTACCGGGGCGTCACCGCGACCGCGCCGGCGAGCGCGCGCTCGCCTCCCTCTGCATAGATCGTCAGCCCGGCCACGGCCACGCGGCCGCGGCCGTCGCGCTTCGCAATGTAGCAAGCCTCATCCGCGGTCG
>JAJXYU010000318.1 GCA_021780395.1 Pseudomonadota bacterium | reverse complement strand
ACTTGCGCGGCAGCACCGGCGCCAGGATCTCCTCCATCACCGCCTCCCGCAGCGCCTTGGTCGACACCCCCTCGTGGTGCTGGGTCGACAGCACGACCGCCTCGAGCCCGACCGGGCGGTCGTCCTCGTAGCGCAAGGTCACCTGGCTCTTCGCGTCGGGCCGCAGCCACGGGAGCTTTCCGCTCTTGCGGACCTGGGCCTGGCGCTTCACGAGCCGGTGCGCGAGCGTGATCGGCGCGGGCATCAGCACGTCGGTCTCGTCGGTCGCGTAGCCGAACATCAATCCCTGGTCGCCCGCACCCTGTTTGCGCTCGTCCTTGCGGTCGACGCCCTGGGCGATGTCCGGGGATTGCTTGCCGATCACGTTGAGCACGCCGCAACTCGCCCCGTCGAAGCCCATGTCCGAGCTGTCGTAGCCGATCTCGAGCACCGTCCTGCGCACGAGCGCCTCGACGTCGACCCAGGCGTTCGTCGTGACCTCGCCGGCGACGATCACGACGCCGGTCTTCACCAGGGTCTCGCAGGCGACGCGGCCTTTCGGGTCGGCTGCAAGGATCGCATCGAGGATCGCGTCCGATATCTGGTCCGCGACCTTGTCCGGATGGCCTTCCGAGACCGATTCGGACGTGAAGGAAAAGTGCTTGCTCATGTGAGGCTTCCCGGGGCCGGTTGTCCAAAGGTTCGAACGTAACGCTGCGCGAACTGCGCGCGGGTGAAGCGGTGATTCTGCGGGCCGCGCGACTCGATCTTGATCGCGCCCATCAGCGAGGCGACGCGACCCGCCGTTTCCCACGGCAAACCATGCATCAAACCATGAATTAGACCAGCGCGATAGGCATCCCCGCAACCCGTCGGGTCGACGATCGTCTGCGCTGCGGCGCAAGGGATCTCGTGACGGCCGCCGCGCGTGTGGATCGTGGATCCCTCGCCGCCACGGGTGACGACGAGCGCCTCGACCCGCTCGAGCACGTCGTCCTCGCTCCAGCCGGTCTTCTGCTGCATCAGGCCCCACTCGTAGTCGTTGACCGCGACCCAGCGGGCCTTCGCCAGGAACGACTCGAGCTCCTCGCGGCCGAACATCGGCAGGCCCTGCCCGGGGTCGAACAGGAACGCAATCCCGGCGGCCGCGAACTGCTCGGCGTGCTCGATCATCGCCTGCCGCCCGTCCGGAGCGACCACGCCGAGCGTGACCTCGCCGGCCGCGCGGACCTCGTTGAGGTGCGCATACTGCATCGCGCCCGGATGGAACGCGGTGATCTGGTTGTCGTCGAGGTCGGTCGTGATGTAGGCCTGCGCCGTGAACGCTTCGGGCACCACGGTCACGTGCTCGAGGTCGATCCCGAGCGCGCGCAGGCGCTCGGCGTAGGGACCGAAATCGTGCCCGGCGGTCGCCATCGGGATTCCGCGGTCGCCGAGCAGCGAGAGCCCGTACGCGATGTTCGCGGCACAGCCGCCGAACTCGCGGCGCATCTCCGGCACCAGGAACGCGACGTTCAGCAGGTGCAGCTTCTCCGGCAGGATGTGCTCACGGAACCGGTCGGGAAAAATTAAGATCGTGTCATAAGCAACCGATCCGCAGATCAGCGCGCGCAGATTTCGCTCCGGCACCGCCACCTTCCATTCTTCGTTTGAGAGCCATGCGCATTCTACAGGCAAAACGCCACCGTTCGCTGTCCGGTCGCAGCGCGGGGCCGCGATGAACGAGCCGTCCGCGGGTCCGCCCGCGCCCCCGGGAATGTCGCCGCTCCTCGTGCTGCTCGGCACGATCACCCTGCTCGCGCCGTTCTCGATCGACATGTACCTGCCGGCGCTGCCGGCGATCTCGCGGGACCTGCACGCGAGCGCCGCGGCGATCGAGTTGACCCTGCCCGCGTTCTTCGCCGGACTCGCGGTGAGCCAGATGCTGTTCGGGTCGCTATCGGACCGGTTCGGACGCCGCCCGCCGCTGCTCATCGGCCTCGCGACGGTCGCGATCACCTCGATCGGCTGCGCGACCGCCGGTAGCGCGCTCGCGCTGACCGTCTGGCGGATCTTCCAGGCGCTCGGCGTGGGGAGCGCGACGGTGATCCCGCGAGCGGTCGTTCGCGACCGATTCGAGGTCGGCCACGTCGCCCGCGCGATGTCCTTGCTCGGGATCATCAGCGGCTTGGGGCCGATCCTCGCGCCGCAGGTCGGCGGCTTGCTGCTCGCGGTCGCGAACTGGCGGGCGATCTTCTGGGTGCTCACCGCACTTGCGCTCGTCTCGCTCGCAGCCGCGAACGCGATGCTCGTCGAATCCCGGCCGACCCTGCGGGGACCCGCGCCCGGCCCGGGCCTGTGGCTCGCGTTGCTCACCGACCGGCGCTTCGTCCGCTACGCGCTGCCGGCGAACCTGGTGTCCGCGAGCGTGTTCGCTTACATCGCCGGCGCGCCCTTCGTGTTCATCGATCGGCTGCACTTGACACCGCAAGGCTTCGCGTGGTTGTTCGGTGTGAACGCGCTCGGGCTGATGGCGGCCGGACGGGTCAACGCGCATCTCGTGCCGCGCTTCGGGCCGGAGTTCCTGTTCCGCCGCGCGATGCGCGGGACCGCGGCGCTCGCGGCAACCCTGCTCGCGGTCGCGTGGCTCGGGCGCGGAGGCTTCTGGGCGCTCGCGATTCCGCTGTTCCTGTTCGTGTCGCTCCTCGGCTTCAATTTCGCCAATGGCTTCGCGCTCGCGCTCGCGCCGTACGGCGCGAGCGCCGGGACCGCCGCGGCGCTCTACGGCACGATGCAGTTCAGTTTCGCCGGCCTTGCCGGCGCCGCGGTCAGCGCGTTCTACGACGGCACCGCGCGTTCGATGGCCGGCGTGATGAGCGCGCTCACCGTGGCCGCAGTCGCGGCGTATCGCGCACTGCGCGCCGGAATCGACTAAGATCCGCGCATGGCAGGTCGAGTTCGCAACGGCCGTGGGGGATGCGGTCCGGACGTTGCGCCGCGCGCGGGAGCGCGGCCTTGATCTTCGGCCGGGCGCTGTGCGGCGACTGGCGCGAGGCGAGCGGTCGCGAGTGGCTCGTGACCAACGGCCTCGGCGGCTATGCCTGCGGCACGATCGCGCTCGCGAACACGCGTCGCTACCACGGCTTGCTGATCGCGAGCCTCCTACCGCCGGGCGAGCGCACGCTCCTCGTCGCGAAGTTCGACGCGGCGGTCGAGTACGACGGCCGCCGGTTCGAGTTCGGTGCAAACGAGTTCGCGGACGGGACGATCGCGCCGCGCGGCTTCGTGCACATCGAGTCGTTCGCGCAGCCGGAAGGAGTGCCGACCTGGCGCTACGCGTTCGCGGACGCGCTCCTCGAGATGCGGCTGTTCATCGCGCCGCTCGCGTCGACCAGCTACGTCGGCTTCACCCTGCTGCGCGGCGCCGGCCGCGCGCGGCTCGAGATCAAGCCCTACGTGACGTACCGGGGACACCACGCGCACGCGCGCGGCGCGCCGGCCTATCGA
>JAJXYU010000046.1 GCA_021780395.1 Pseudomonadota bacterium | reverse complement strand
CTCCCAGCGCAGCTCGGGCGCGAGGTTCAGCCGCATCCCGGTGGTGCCGACGTTGCGCAGGAAGTCGACCGCCTCGCTGTGCAGCGCGAACTCCCAGCCGGTGCCGGCGATCGGCCAGAGCGCGCGGGCGGTGACGTCCGGCACGCGCGAGTAAGGGCGCAGTGACGGATCCAGCGAGATGTCGATCGTCTGGAAGTTCTGGAATTCGGCGTCGACGCGCCAGACCGAGTCGCGGTACTGATAGCTCGCGCGGCGATCGAGGAACGTCACGCTGGTCGCGGCCGACCCGACCGCGAAATCCTGGAAGTAGCTGCTGTCGCTCACGCCGGCGAGTTCGACGCGGACCCGCTGATGCGCGCCAAGGTCGGAGAGGTCGGTGAAGTGCAGATAGTCGCGCGAGCTGTGAGTCTCCTGGTCGACCGGCAGATACATCGCGTCGAGTTCGCCGTGCGAGGACGCGGTCAGGTAACGGTATTGCCCGGCGACGTCGAAGCCCCGGGCGGTCATCAGGCCCGGCGTCAGCGTCAGGTCGTAATTCGGTGCCAGGTTGAAATAATACGGGATCGCGACCGAGTAACCGCTGTTGCCGGTGTGGCCGAAGACCGGATAGAGCAGTCCGCTCTGGCGCTCGGGACCGATCGGGAACGTCAGGAACGGCGTGTAGAAGAGCGGGACGTGCTTGAACACGAGGTATGCATTGCGCGCCGTGCCTTGCTGCCGGGCGCCGTTGAGGTCGATGCTCGAGGCGTGCAGCGTCCAGTCCTCGGCGCCGGCGGGGCAGGCGGTGTAGCGCACGTCGCCGAGGCGGACCTGCCCGCCCGGCGACAGATCGATCGAGCGGGCGAACCCCCGGCCGGCGCGCCCGAACAGCTGGAACGCCGCGTTCGAGAAATCCGCGCGACCGGTCGGGTCGTAGCTGCCGGCGTCGCTGTCGATCCGCAGCTTCGGATCGAGGAACCGGACTTTGCCCTTGACCGCGATGTGACCGGTGCGCTGGTCGTAGGTCAGCGCGTCCGCGCTGATCCGCCGGCCGTTCTGACTCACGACGACCTTGCCGGCGACGCGTGCATCGCCGTCGGCGCCGAGGATCGCCGAATCGCTCTCGATCCGGATCCGATCGTCGAGCGTCGGGGCGATCACCGGCGCCGACGGCGGGACGGGGCACACATCGGTGGCGCGCGCCGCGGCGGATGCTCCGAGCACGGCGAGCACGGCGAAGGCGCGGGCGGCGAACGGCTGTGGCAACTGAATCGACCGCGGTTGTGACGAAGGATGCAGCGCTTCCGGGACGCGCCCGCGCGGCATTATAGTCGGTATAATCCGGTCCCCGCATTCGCGGGCTCTCCGAACGATCCGTCAATGAACGAGTGCAGCGTCCAGGACCCGCGGTTGGCCGAGATCGAACGGTGGCTCGCCGGGGATCTCGGGTTCGGATCGGCCGCGCTCGCGCCCGCGTCGTCGGATGCGAGCTTCCGGCGCTATTTCCGGTTCCGGCATGGCGACGAGAGCTTCATCGTGATGGACGCGCCCCCGGCGAAGGAGGATGTGCGACCGTTCCTGCGGGTCGCCGCGTTGCTCGCCGAATGGGGTTTGAACGTGCCGCGGGTGCTCGCGAGCGACGTCGACCGGGGATGGGTGCTGCTCACGGATCTCGGCTCGCGGCAGTACCTGGCCGCGCTCGCCGACCCGGTGCGCGCCCCGGCGCTCTACGCGGATGCGCTCGCGGCGCTGCTGCGGATGCAGGTCGCGGGCCGTGCGCCCGCGGCCGAGCACCTGCCTCGCTACGATCGCGACGCGCTGCTGCGGGAGATGGCGCTGTTTGCGCAGTGGTTCCTCGGCACGCATCTCGGCCTCGACCTCGATGGGTCGACGCGCGCGATGATCGACCGGGCGTTCGACGTGCTCGTCGACAGCGCGCTCGGGCAACCCGTGTCGTTCGTCCATCGCGATTACCACTCGCGCAACCTGATGGTCACGGCGGCCGACAATCCGGGAATCCTCGATTTCCAGGATGCGGTCCAGGGGCCCGTGACCTATGACCTGGTGTCGCTGCTGAAGGATTGCTATCTCGTACTGCCGCGCGAGCGGGTGCGCGACTGGGCGCTCGGCCACCGCGACCGCCTGCTCCGGCAGGGCTTCCCCGTTGCCGCGGACGACGCGGTCTTCCTGCGCGGATTCGACCTGATGGGGCTGCAACGCCACTTGAAGGTGCTCGGGATCTTCTGCCGACTGCATTACCGCGACGGGAAGGTCCGGTATCTGCACGATCTGCCCCGCGTATTCACCTACGTGCGCGAGGTCGCGCAGGCCCATCCCGAGACCGCGGAATTCGCGGATTTCCTCGAGACCCGGGTCGTCAGCGGGTTCGAGGCCGCGCAGCAACGGGCGATCGGGTGAGCGCCGGGGGCCTCGAGCGGCCGAAGACGGCGATGATCCTCGCCGCCGGCCGCGGTGAGCGGATGCGGCCGCTCACCGATACCATTCCGAAACCGATGCTCGAGGTGCGCGGCGTGCCGTTGATCGAGCGCCACGTGCGCGCGCTCGCCGGCGCGGGGATCCGGACGCTGACCGTGAACCTGGCCTGGCTCGGAGGCGCCATCCGGCGTCATCTCGGTGACGGTTCGCGCTTCGGCGTCGCGATCCGCTACAGCGAGGAGGCGCCGCGGGCGCTCGAGGCCGCGGGCGGCATCGTGCGTGCGCTGCCGATGCTCGAACCGGGACCGTTCGCGGTCGTGAACGCGGACGTGTTCAGCGACTACCCGTTCGAGCACCTCGGGATCGTTCCGGATGCCGACGCGCACCTCGTGCTGGTGCCGAACCCGCCGCAACATCCGCATGGCGACTTCGGGATCGTCGGCGCCCGGGCGGTCGCCGCCGCGCCACGCCAGTTCACGTTCGCGGGGATCGCGGTCTATCGAACGGCGTTGTTCGCGGGGCTCGCGGACGGCGCGCGGGCGCTGCGGCCGTTGCTCGTCGAGGCGATGGCCGCGCAGCGCTGCACCGCCGAGCTGTATCGCGGTCTGTGGGAGGACGTCGGCACGCCGGAGCGCCTGCGGACGCTCAATCGCGACGATCGGCTACAATGAACCCATGACGGAGTTCAAGGGAATCCCGATCGAGTCGGCCGGGGCGCCGGCGCGCACGGCGCCGCGGCCGGTCGCGAGCGGTGACAAGTACCTGACCGCGCAGGGCTTCAGCGCGATCAAGGACGGGATCAAGCCCGCCGTGGCCGCCGCGCCGGGCGGCGTGGCGCGCAAGCCGCCGTGGCTGCGGGCGCGCATGCCGGCCGGCGAGCGCTTCACCGAAGTCCGGCAGATCGTGCATCAACACCGGCTCAGCACCGTCTGCGAGGAGGCGAAATGCCCGAACGTCGGCGAGTGTTGGAACGCCGGAACCGCGACGATCATGCTGATGGGCTCGGTGTGCACCCGCGCGTGCCGATTCTGCTCGGTCGACACCGGCAACCCACGCGGCTGGCTCGACCCGCAGGAGCCGGAC
>JAJXYU010000244.1 GCA_021780395.1 Pseudomonadota bacterium | reverse complement strand
GGGATCAGGTAGTTCGCGAGGCCGGCGGTCATCGGCATCAGCGCCGCGAACACCATCACCAGTCCGTGGACCGTGATCACCTGGTTGTAGAGCTCCGGCTGCATCAGCCGCATCCCGGGCTCGATCAGCTCGATCCGGATCATCATCGCGAGCAACCCGCCGACCAGGAACATCACCAACCCGAACACCATGTACAGGGTGCCGATGTCCTTGTGGTTGGTGGCGTAGAGCCAGCGCGTGATGCCGCGCGGGGCGTCTTCGGCGTGCGGATCGTGCGTGACGACGGCGCTCATGATCGACCTCCGATGGAATAGCGAGTCAGTCGGTTATTGGCCATGTTCGGCGCTCTCGACCGTGGCCGGCTCGACCGGCTGGCCATAGTGGTTGCCGAACGAGTTGCGTTCGAACGTGATCACCGCGGCGATGTCGAGCGCGCTCAGCTGCGACTCGAACGCGGGCATCGGGCTGCCCGGGATCCCGTGCAGCACGATGCCGATGTGGCTCGCGACCGAGCCCATCACGACGTCGCCGTTCTGGTAGAAGCCGCGCTGCGCGAGGTTCGCGATCAGCGCCGGCGAGGCCGCGAACGGATGCCCGCCCGCGATCGGCGGGAACGCGCCCGGAATCCCGAGACCGGTCGGCTGGTGGCAGGCCGCGCAGATCTTGTCGTACACGCCCTGGCCGCGCTGCATCAGCTGCGCCATCGTGAAGGTCTGCGACGCCGCGGCCCGGGTCGCGGCGGCCTTCGCCTGTTCGGCGGTGACCCAGCGCGCGAAGTCCGCGGGCGTCTTCGCGACGACGACGATCGGCATGAACGCGTGTCCGACGCCGCAGAGCTCCGCGCACTGGCCGCGGTAGACGCCCGGCTTGTCGATCTTCACCCAGGTCTCGCGCAGCGAGCCCGGCACCGCATCCTGCTTGATCCCGAACGCCGGGACCCAGAAGCTGTGGATCACGTCGTCGGATGCGATCACGAGGTCCACCTTCTCGTTGGTCGGCAGGACCAGCGGGTGATCGACCTCGCGCAGGAAGTGCTTGTCGGGCGGCGCCTTGCCGTCGATCTCGTCCTGCGGTGTCGACAGCGAGCTCGTGAACTGGATCCCGTAGCTCGGATAAGCGTACTGCCACTTCCACTGGCTCGCGGTGACCTTCACCGTGAGCGCGGGATCGCGGGTGTCGGCGATCGCGAGGATCGAATGGAACGCCGGGATCCCGAGGATCACGTAGTCGATGAAGATCAGCCCGAGGAACGGCAGGGTCACGAGGACCCACTGCTTGCGCGTGGTCGGCCGGGTGAAGGTCGCGGCAGCGTGGCCGCGGCTCTTGCGGTGCGCGTACAGCGAGTACAGCACGATCGCGGCGGACGGGATGAACAACGCCAGCATGATCGTGAGGAACAGGTTGTGAATGAACAGCGTTTCCTGCGCGATCGGCGTGACCGGCGTCGGGAACTCGTAGAACGGGTGCGCCCCGGCACCCGGCGCGATGACGCTGGCGAGCACGCCCGCCGCGATCGCGAAGACCTTTCCATCCCTCATGCTTGCTCTCTCCGGATGCTCCGCCAAGATCTGCGACGACGGCCTCGAACGATTCCCCGCACCTTCGTTCGCACGCGCACGGGCCGACGCCGAGGGTCGATCGAACCGCTCGGACGAGGGTGACCAGGTGTTCAACGTGCGGCCTGAGCCGTTGGGTGAGTCGCCCCGATGGAGGGCGGCGGCGGGTCGTACCAGTTCCCTAAGACCCGGCCGTCGTTCGTCGTCGTCATATGCGCGCGAAGCCTAGCGAACTCCGCCAATGCGAATTCTGATCGGGATCAAATTCCCGATGCGGAAACCGACGGCCGTCAGTTTTCCCTCACGCGGCTGCGCGGTGCGGCGGCGAACCCTCGAGCGCGTGGGCGAGCACCTCGTCGATGCGTTCCGCCCAGACGAATTGCAGTTTCGCGCGCACGCTCTCGGGAATGTCCTCGAGGTCGCGGCGGTTGCGCGCGGGCAGGATCACCGTGGTGATGCCGGCGCGCGCGGCGGCGACGCACTTCTCCTTGATGCCGCCGACCGGGAGCACGACGCCGCGCAGACTGATCTCGCCGGTCATCGCGACGTCCGATCGCACCGTCCGCTGCGACAGGAGCGAGGCGAGCGAGGCGACGATCGCGACGCCGGCGCTCGGCCCGTCCTTCGGGATCGCGCCCGCGGGCACGTGGATGTGCAGGTCGACGCCCTCGAACGAGTTCGGGTCGATCCCGAGTCGTTCGGCCTGCGACTTCACAAGCGTGACCGCGGCCTGCGCGCTCTCCTTCATCACGTCGCCGAGTTGCCCGGTGAGGATCAGTTTCCCGCCGCCCTTCACGCGGCTGCTCTCGACGAACAGGATGTCGCCGCCGGCCGGCGTCCACGCGAGCCCGGTCGCGACCCCCGGCACGCTGGTGCGCAGCTTCACGTCGCTCTCGTAGCGCGCCGCGCCGAGGATCCGCGCGACGTCCGCCGCGCCGATCGACACCCGGGTCGCGCGGCCGGCGGCGATCGCGACCGCGGCGTCGCGCAACAGCGCGCCGATCTGCCGCTCGAGATTGCGCACCCCGGCCTCGCGGGTGTAGTCGCCGATCACGAGGCGCAGCGCCTCGTCCGCGACCTCGACCTGTTCGGTCGAGAGCCCGGTCGCCGCGCGCTGGCGCGGCAACAGGTGGCGGCGCGCGATCTCGAGCTTTTCCTCGCTGGTGTACCCGGTCAGCTCGATGATCTCCATCCGGTCGCGCAGCGGCCCGGGGATCTGGTCGAGCACGTTCGCGGTGCCGATGAACAGCACCCGCGACAGGTCGAACGGAACGCCGAGGTAGTTGTCGCGGAACGTGTCGTTCTGCTCCGGATCGAGCACCTCGAGGAGCGCGGAGAACGGGTCACCCTGGTAGCTCGCCGACAGCTTGTCGACCTCGTCGAGCATCAGCACGGGGTTGCGGGTGCCCGCCTTGCGCAGCGCCTGCACGATGTTGCCGGGCAGCGCGCCGACGTAGGTGCGCCGGTGGCCGCGAATCTCGGCCTCGTCATGCACGCCGCCGAGGCTCACGCGGCCGAACTTCAGGCCGATCGCCTTCGCGATGCTCTGGCCGAGCGAGGTCTTGCCGACGCCGGGCGGACCGACGAAGCACAGGATCGGGCTGCGGCCCTCGGGGTTCAGCTTGCGCACCGCGAGGAACTCGAGGATCCGCCGCTTGACCTTGTCGAGCCCGAAGTGATCCTCGTCGAGGATCGCGCGGGCGCGCTCGATGTCGAGCTGCTCCGGGTCGAGCTTCGACCAGGGCATCGCGACCAGCCAGTCGAGGTAGCTGCGGATCATCGAGTACTCGCCGGAGGCCTCCGAGGTCCGTTCCAGCCGCGCGAGCTCGCGCTGTGCCTGCTCGGCCGCTTCCTTCGGCATGCCCGCGTCCGCGACCGCCTGCTTGAGCGCGGCGAGATCCTCGCCGCCGCCGTCGGTCTCGCCGAGCTCCTTCTGGATCTGGCGCAGCCGCTCGCGCAGCACCGCCT
>JAJXYU010000288.1 GCA_021780395.1 Pseudomonadota bacterium | reverse complement strand
CGCGAACATGATCGCGCTCGGCGCCGCGGGCCACCTGCTCGGTCTCGACGAAGCGGCGCTGCACGGTGTGATCGCGAAGCGCTTCGCGACGAAGGGCAGTGAGGTCGTCACGGCCAACGTCGCCGCTGCCGCGGCCGGCGCTCAGGCGGTCGACGGCGACCGCGGCCGGGTCGCGCTCGCGCCGGTCGCGCCGGCCGCCGCGAAGCGCTGGCTGATCACCGGCAACGAGGCGGTCGCGCTCGGCGCGCTGCAGGGCGGTATTCGCTTCGCGGCCGCGTATCCGATCACCCCCGCCTCCGACATCCTCGAGTGGCTCGCGCCGAACCTCACGAAGGTCGGCGGCACCCTGGTGCAGGCCGAGGACGAGCTCGCCTCGGTCAACATGATCATCGGCGCCTCCTACGGTGGCGTCCCGTCGCTGACCGCGACCTCGGGCCCGGGCTTGTCGCTGATGATCGAGTCGCTCGGGCTCGCGACCGCCTCGGAGGTGCCGATCGTGATCGTCGACGTGATGCGCGGCGGACCCTCGACCGGCATCCCGACCAAGTCGGAGCAGTCCGACCTGAACATCGCGGTCTACGGCATGCACGGCGACGCGCCGCACCTCGTGATCGCCCCGCAATCGGTTGGCGACTGCTGGGTTTCGGCCCACTGGGCGACCGGCCTCGCCGAAGCGCTGCAAGCGCCGGCGATCGTTCTGTCGGACCAATTCCTCGGACAAGCCCAGACCGCGATCCATCGGCCCGCCGAACGGCCGCCGGCCGGGCAGCGCCGGGTCGCCGACGGCGCGACCCTCCCGTACGCGCGCTACGCGCTCGGCGGGGACGGGGTCTCGCCGATGGCGATCCCCGGGACCGCGCACTGCGCGTACACCGCGGATGGTTTGACGCACACCGAACGCGGCACGCCGACGAGCGGCGCGCGGGATCACCTCGCGCAGCTCGACAAGCGTCGCGACAAGCTCGACGGACACGAGTATGGCCCGCTGTGGGCGACGATCGAAGGCGAGAGCGAGATCGCGGTACTGACCTGGGGATCGCTCACCGGCGTGGTCCGCGAAGGCATCGCGCAGGCGCGCGCCGACGGCGTGTCGGCGAAGCTGATCGCGCCGCGCCTGCTGTTGCCGACCCGGCCGGCCGAGATGAGCGCCGCGCTCGCCGGCGTGAAGCGACTGCTGGTCGTCGAACAGACCCACGGTCAGCAGTTCCTGAAATACCTGCGCGCGCATTACGACCTGCCCGCCGCGGTCTCCGTGCTGCATCGGCCGGGCCCGCTGCCGATCCGGCCGCACGAGGTGCGCCGTCACCTGATCGAGGGAGGATCCCGATGAACGCTGCCGAACCGCTGAAGTGCCGACCCTCGGACTACAAGTCGGAGGTCAAGCCGATCTGGTGTCCCGGATGCGGTGACTACCACGTGTTGATGGCGCTGACGCGCGCGATGGCCGCGCTCGGCCTGCCGCCGGAGCGCCTCGCGGTGGTCTCGGGGATCGGCTGCTCCTCGCGGATCCCCGCGTACACGAACTGCTACGGCTTCCACGGCGTCCACGGCCGCTCGCTCGCGGTCGCGACCGGGCTGAAGATCGCGCGGCCAGACATCACGGTGATCTGCGCGAGCGGCGACGGCGACGGCTACTCGATCGGCGGCAACCACTTCCTGCACGCGTGCCGTCGCAACGTCGACCTGGCGTACATCGTGATGGACAACCACATCTACGGGATGACGAAGGGCCAGCCCTCGCCGACCACGGAGCCGGACTTCGACACGGCCCTCGCGCCCGGCGGTACCGGACTGCGGCCGTTCAACCCCCTGGTGGTCGCGCTCGCGTCGGGCGCGAACTTTGTCGCCCGCGCCTACTCGGGCAATCCGAACGAGACCGCCGAGCTGATCGTCGACGCGATCAAGCACCCCGGCTTCTCGTTCGTCGAGATCCTGAGCCCCTGCGTGACCTATCGTCCCGACCAGCGCTCGTGGAAGGACCGCGTTCATCCGGCACCGGTCACGCCGACCGACGACCCGGCCCGGGCCGCGCGCCGGCTGATGACCGACGACGGCTTCAATCTCGGCGTGCTCTATCGGGGCAATCGTGCACCCTACACGCCCCCGACGGCGGCCGCGATGCTCGCCCCGGAAAGCCTCGACGAGGAGTTCGTCGTATGAGCGGCGCGAACGTGCCCCCGGTGACCTCGGTGGCGGCGCTGTACGGGATCGCTCATCGGATCGAGGCGGACGCCGCCGAACGGTACGTGATGCTCGCCGACCAGATGGAGACGCACAACAACCTGGAGCTCGCACGGATGTTCCGCGACCTCGCGCGGGCCGAGCGTCTGCATGCGGACAAGATCCGGGATCTCGCCGGGTCGATCGGCATCGGCGACGGCGGCGGACCGATCGGTCCGTGGAAGTCCGATAGCCCCGAGGCCGCCGACCTGTACGCGGCGCGCTACGACATGTCGCCGCACGACGCGCTGCGCCTCGCGCTCGCGGCCGAGGAACGCGCGCTCGCGTTCTACACGGACCTCGCGGCAGCGAAGGTCGACCGCGCGGTGCGCGACCTCGCCGCGAGCTTCGCGGTGGAGGAACGCGAGCACGTCGCGCTGTGCCATCGGCTGCTCGAGCGCTACCCGCCGGCGAGTGCGGCGCGCCCCGGCGACCCGGACGCGCCGGGCGATCGCTGACCCGGCGCGCCGTCAGGGCTCGTCAGGATCCGCGGCGGCGCGCTCGCGGCGCAGCCGCGCCGCGAGGTCCGGCGCACTCTCGTCGCGATCGACGAGTTCGAGGATCGCCGCGAACCGGCGCAGGCCGCGTTCCCGCGTATCGCCGTAGCCGGTGACCACGCGCTGGCATTCGACGAGTTCGAGCGCCGCGTCGGGCATCGCGGCGATGCGCCGGATCCGCTCGCACCACGCGTCGATCCGCTGCATCTCGCGGCGATGACGCAGGCTCGCGCGCCGCCAACGGCGCAGTCGCGCGATCAGCCGCAACATCAGGTATCCCCGCAAGCCGCTGGTCTCGATCCGGCGCCCGCGCCGGAACAGCGGCCCGAGCCCGCGGATGGCGGCCGGGCTGCGTGCGAGCCGCTCGCCGATCGGCGCGGGCAGCATCTCGCAGAAGTCCTCGAACCGCGGATGCAGGTAGTCGGTCAGTTGCAGGATCTGCGCCGACCCCGCGCCCGCCTCCGCGCGCACGCGGTCGAATCGCTCCGCGCGCGTCTTCAATTCCGCGACGCGGATCGCGTCCTCGTACGTCATCCAGTTCGCGAGGCGGCGGGCGAATGCCCGGGTGAGCGCGAAATCGCGCGCCTCCCCGCCCGCGGCCCGATCGCTGCGCAGCGTCTCGCCGAGCCGATCGAGATACTCGCCCGCGTAGCGTGCGTCCTGATACTCGACCAGGCAGCGCACGCCGTCCCGGATCGCCGGGTGCAGCGCCTCCGGAAACTCGGCGCGCACCCGCGCGTCGAGCCGCCGGCCGACCTCGCTGGTCGGGCCGGCCGCCGGCGCCGCGGTGTCGGTCGTGTCGGACTCGG
>JAJXYU010000201.1 GCA_021780395.1 Pseudomonadota bacterium | reverse complement strand
CAGCGGATGAACGCGATCATCGCGGACCTGCTCGAGCTCTCGCGCCTCGAGGCGAACGACGCCGAGGCGCCGCAGGCGCCGATCGACGTGCCGGCGATGCTCGAGCGGCTCGCGCGCGATGCGCGCGCGCGCACCGAGCGGCCGGGCGAGGTGCGTCTCGAGCTCGGCTCGGGCGCGGGCCTGCTCGGCGACGCGCGGGAGATCGAGTCGGCGTTCACGAACCTCGTCGACAACGCGATCAAGTACACCCCGCGCGACGGCCGGATCGAGCTGCGCTGGCGGGTCGACGACGCCGGGGCGCACTTCGCGGTCGCCGACACCGGGATCGGGATCCCGCCGGAGCACCTGCCGCGGCTCACCGAACGCTTCTATCGCGTCGACGCGGGCCGCTCGCGCAGCCAGGGCGGCTCGGGGCTCGGGCTCGCGATCGTGAAGCACGCGCTGCAGCGTCACGGGGGGCGGCTCACGGTCGAGAGCGTCGAGGGCCGGGGCAGCACCTTCACCGCGCATTTCCCGCCGGCCCGCGTCGCGCAGGCGACGACGGTTGACGGCGGCGGGGATCGGCGGTAAATGGACGCCGGGGAATCGACGCCACGCAACCCGCCAGGAACGACACCGCCGATGGAAACCGCCGATCTGATGCATCACACCTCGCGCCGCTTCAACGAGGACCTCGAGAAGGTGCGCAACCAAGTCCTGCAGATGGGCGGGTTCGTCGAGCAGCAGCTGCACCGCGCGATCAGCGCGCTGGTCGAGGGCGACAGCGGCCTCGGCGAGGCGGTCGCGACCGAGGACTACCGCGTGAACGCGATGGAGGTCGCGATCGACGAGGAGTGCAGCCGGATCCTCGCGCTGCGCGCGCCGACGGCCGGCGACCTGCGGGTGATCGTCGCGATCATCAAGACGATCACGGATCTCGAGCGGATCGGCGACGAGGTCGAGAAGATCGCCTACATCGGCTCGCGGCTCGCGACGATGGAGCGCCCGGCGGACAAGTACCGCGAGGTCAAGCACCTCGGCCGGCACGTCGAGCAGATGGTCCACGACGCGCTCGACGCGTTCGCGCGGATGGACTCGCGCGCGGCGCTGAAGACCGCGCAGGAGGATCGGATGGTCGACGAGGAGTACGAGGCGATCCAGCGTCAGTGCATGACGTTCATGATGGAGGACCCGCGCACGATCCGCCGGGCGCTCGAGCTGATGTGGGTCGTCCGGGCGCTCGAGCGCATCGGCGACCACGCGAAGAACATCGGGGAGTACGTGATCTACATGGTGCACGGCAAGGACATCCGCCATACCTCGCTGGAGGAGGTCGAGCGGCACATCGATACGGTCCCGGGGGTGCGCCCGTGAGCAGCCGCCTGGCGAATTTCCTCGGCTTCCTCGCCTGTGCGGCGCTCCTCGGCTATGCGTACTACGCCCAGTTCGTGCTGCACCTCGATCCCTGCCCGCTGTGCATCTTCCAGCGCGTCGGCGTGTTCGCGACCGGCGTCGTGTTCCTGCTCGCCGCGGCGCACGGGCCGACGCGCTGGGGACGGCGCGTCTACGCGGCGCTGATCGCGGTGAGTTCCGCGGCGACGATCGGTGTCGCGACGCGGCAGCTGTACATCCAGAGCCTCCCGCCCGATGCGGTCCCGACCTGCGGCGCCTCGCTCCACTTCATGCTGAAGGTGCTGCCGCTGAAGGACGTGCTCGTGAAGGTGCTGTCGGGCTCCGGCGAGTGCGCGAAGATCGACTGGCGCCTCCTCGGGCTCGCGATGCCCGCGTGGGTGCTGATCGCTGCGGTCGTGCTCGGCGCGTTCGGCCTGTGGGCGAACCTGCGCCGACTGCCGGCCGGGCGCGCGTGACCGCGCGCGACCCGCGCTCGCCGACGCTCGTTCTCACCGAGGCGCTGATCGAGCGGGCCTCGGTGAGCCCCGAGGACCGCGGCTGCCAGGCGCTGATGATCGAGCGGCTGGAGGCGATCGGCTTCGCGGTCGAGCGTCTGCCGTTCGGCCCGGTCGAGAACTTCTGGGCGACCCGGGGCCGGGAGCCGCCGGTCTTCTGCTTCGCCGGGCATACCGACGTCGTGCCCCCGGGCCCGCTCGAGAGCTGGCGTCGCGATCCGTTTCGTCCGATCGTCGAGGACGGGGTGCTGTACGGCCGCGGCGCGGCCGACATGAAGAGCGGGCTCGCGGCGATGGTGACCGCGTGCGAGGCGTTCGTGCACGCCCATCCCGGGCACCGCGGCACGATCGCGTTCCTGATCACGAGCGACGAGGAGGGCCCGTCGGTCGACGGCACCCGCCGCGTCGCCGAGTGGCTCGCCGCGCGCGGCCAGCGGATCGACTGGTGCCTCGTCGGCGAGCCCTCGAGCGAGGCGACGCTCGGCGACGTGATCAAGATCGGCCGCCGGGGGAGCCTGAGCGGCCGTCTGACCGTGCACGGCGTCCAGGGACACGTCGCGTACCCCGAGCGGGCGGAGAACCCGGTGCACCGGTTCGCGCCGGCGCTCGCGGAGCTCGTCGCCCGCCGCTGGGACGAGGGCAATGCGCATTTCCAACCGACCACGTTCCAGGTGTCGAACGTGACCGCGGGGACCGGCGCGCCGAACGTGATCCCGGGGGAGCTCAAAGCCCGGTTCAATCTGCGCTTCTCGACCGAGCAGACGGTCGAGACGCTCGAGGCCGTGGTCGAGGAGATCCTGCACCGCCACGGGCTGCGCTATTCGCTCGACTGGTTCGTGTCGGGATTGCCGTTCCTGACGCCGCCCGGCGTGCTGTCGGATGCCGCGTCGGGCGCGATCCACGACGAGCTCGGGATCCGGCCGCGCCTGACGACCGGCGGCGGGACCTCGGACGGGCGCTTCATCGCGCCGCTCGGGGCGCAGGTGATCGAGCTCGGCGTGCTGAACGCGACGATCCACAAGGTCGACGAATGCGTGCGCGTCGCCGACGTCGACCGGCTGCACGCGCTGTACCGGCGCACGCTCGAGCGGCTGCTCGCCTAGCGCGACCCCGCGGTCAGCGCGAGCCCGCGCCTAGCGCGAGCCCGTGGTGCGCACGATCATGTAGCCGGCGACCGCGAACAGCACCACGGCGAAGAGCCGTGCGAGCAGGTCGCGGCGCGTGCCGAGCCGGGTCGCCGCGGCGATGCCCGCGAACCCGCCGACCAAGCCGCCGCCGATGAAGGTCGCCGCGGCCGGCCACGCGATCATCCCGGACCACGCGTAGTTCGCCGCGGTCGCGAGCCCGAACGCGCCGACCGACAGGAGCGACGAGCCGATCGCGCCGAGGATCGGCAAGTCCCCGCCGAACATCAGCGCCGGCACGATCAGGAAGCCGCCGCCGATCCCGAAGAAGCCCGAGGCCGTGCCGGTCAGCGCACCGAGGCCGGCGAGCCGCGCGGCGGCGCTCCGGTCGAAGCGCGCGGCGCCGTCGCCGCGTCGCGAGCGCGGACGCAGCATCGCGATCCCGACCGCGACCATCACGAGCGCGAACAGCAGCAGGAGGCGGCGCCCGTCGACGAGCTTGCCGAGCGTCGAGCCGAGCAGCGCGCCGAGCA
>JAJXYU010000103.1 GCA_021780395.1 Pseudomonadota bacterium | reverse complement strand
GCGAGGCACGCGCGGCCGCCGCGGCGATCCTCGAGCGGGTCGGCCTCGGCGCGCGGCTCACCCACCGCCCGGCGCAGCTCTCCGGCGGCGAGCGGCAGCGGGCCGCGGTCGCTCGCGCGCTGGTCACCCGTCCGCAGCTCGTGCTCGCCGACGAGCCCACCGGGAACCTCGACGGCGCCAACGCCGCCCACGTGTTCGAGCTGATGCTCGAGCTCAACCGGGAGCTCGGCACGAGCCTCGTGATCGTCACCCACGACGAGCGGCTCGCCGCGCGCATGGAGCGGATCCTGACGCTCTCGGACGGGCACCTCGTCGAGGCGCCGCCGCACACTGTCTCCGCCTCGGCCCCATGAAGTATCATTCCGGCTCACGCCGATAACGAACGGGTTTGCAATGTGGGAAATCATCCGCGCGGGCGGCGGCTTCATCTGGCCGATCGTGCTGTGCTCGATCGTGTCGGTCGCGATCATTTTCGAGAGGCTCTGGGCGCTGCAGACGAATCGCGTGATCCCGCGCGACCTCGGCGAGCGGGTCTGGAAGTGGATCGAGTCGGATCAGCTCACCGATGAGTTCATCGCGGCGCTCGAGCGCAACTCGCCGCTCGGGGAACTGCTCGCGATCGGGCTCGCGAACCGCCACAAGCCGCGCGACGTGATGGTCGAGCGGCTCGAGGACGGCGGCCGGCACGTCGTCCATGAGCTCGAGCGCTTCCTGAACACCCTCGGCACGATCGCCGCGGTCGCGCCGCTCCTCGGGCTCCTCGGCACGGTCGCCGGGATCATCCACGCGTTCGACGCGATCACCGCGGGCGGTCTCGGCGACCCGCGGCTGCTCGCCGGCGGGATCGGCGAAGCGCTGATCACGACCGCGGCGGGGCTGTCGGTCGCGATCCCCTCGCTGATCGCGTACCGGTACCTGCGCGGCAAGGTCGACCGCCTCGTGATCCAGATGGAGAAGGAATCGATGAAGCTGGTCGACGCGCTCGACGAGCGTGCGATCGCGGCCGGGCGCGCATCGCGATGAAGCTGCGCTCGCGGGTGCGCGACGACGAGCCCGAGATCAACCTGATCTCGATGATCGACGTGCTGCTCGTGCTGCTGATCTTCTTCATGGTGTCGACGACCTTCGAGCACGAGGCGATGATCCACGTCGAGCTGCCGCGCGCCGGCGCGAAGCCGATCGCGGGCGCGGGCGCGCCGCTCGTGGTCACGATCACCGCGAACGGCGCCTACCTCGTCGACGGCCGGCCGCTCGCGAGCGACCGCGAGGCGACGCTGCGCGCGGCGCTCGCCGCCGCGGGCGCACCGAAGGTGGCCGCGCTCCTGATCCGGGCGGACGCGCGCACGACCCATCAGTCGGTCGTCACGGTGATGGACGTCGCCGGCCAGCTCGGCCTCCGCCAGGTCGACATCGCGACCACGCACGAGGCCGGCGCCCCTTGAACGAGCCGGTGGCCGCCGCCGCTGCGAGCCGCACCCCGTGGGCGATCTACCGGCGGCTGCTCGGGTATGCGCGGCCGCACCTCGGGATGTACCTCGTCGGGGTGCTCGGGATGGTGCTGTTCGCGGCGACCGAGGCGGCGCTCGCGTACCTCGTGCAGCGCTTCACCCACGGCACCTTCCTCACGCACGACCCGCGCGTGCTGTGGACGATCCCGTTCGGCGTCGTCGGGCTGTTCGTGGTCCGCGGGATCGGCGATTTCGCGTCGAACTACTTCCCCGGGTGGGTCGGCCGGCAGGTGATCAAGCAGCTGCGCCACGACGTGTTCGCGCACTACCTCAGGCTGCCGTCCTCGTATCTCGACCGCCAGCAGGCCGGGCACCTGCTCTCCAAGCTCACCTACAACACCGAGCTCGTCGCCGCGGCGGCGACCAACGCGTCGGTCTCGCTGATCCGCGACTCCCTGAGCGTCGTCGGGCTGGTCGCGTACCTCTTCTACTGGAACTGGCGGCTCGCGCTCTTTTGCATCGCGGCCGCGCCGCCGATCGGCTGGCTGATGCAGGTCGCGAACCGGAGCTTTCGCCGCTACAGCGCGCGGATCCAGAGCTCGATGGGCGACATCACCCGCGTCGCGAAGGAGGCGATCGATGCGCACCGGCTGATCAAGATCTTCGGCGCCGAGGATCACCAGATCGAGCGCTTCGAGCGCGTGAACGAGTCGAACCGGCGCTCGAACATGAAGCTCGTGCTCGCGAGCGCGATGAGCAATCCGATCGTGCAGTTGATCGCCTCGATCGCGCTCGCGAGCGTGCTGTACGTCGCCGAGCGGCAGGTGTTCGCGCACGGGCTCGGGATCGACGTGTTCATCGGCTTCCTCGCGGCCGCGATGATGATCCCGCCGCACCTGCGGCGTCTGGTGAACATCAGCGGCCCGCTGCAACAGGGGATCGCCGCCGGCGACAGCGTGTTCGAGATCATCGACCACGCGGCCGAGGATCGCGGCGGTACGCGCCGGCTCGAGCGCGCGCGCGGCGACGTCGAGTTCCGCAACGTACGTTTCGAATACGCCGAGGACAAGGGGCCGGTGCTCCTCGACGTGAGCTTCCGGGTGCGCGCCGGCGAGACCGTCGCGATCGTCGGCCGCTCGGGCAGCGGCAAGACGACGCTGGTGAGCCTCGTCCCACGGTTCTACGACGTGCAGCAGGGCACGGTGCTGCTCGACGGCCACGACGTGCGCGAGTACCGGCTCGGCGACCTGCGCTCGCAGGTGAGCCTCGTGAGCCAGGACGTCGTGCTGTTCAACGACACGATCCGCAACAACATCGCGTTCAACGCGGTCGGCAAGAGCGACGAGGAGATCCTCGCGGCCGCGCGCGCGGCGAACATCGCCGAGTTCGTCGAGGCCCAGCCGCAGGGGCTCGACAGCCCGCTCGCGGACCGGGGCCTGAACCTCTCCGGCGGGCAGCGGCAGCGGATCTCGATAGCGCGCGCGCTCCTGAAGGACTCACCGGTGCTGATCCTCGACGAGGCGACCGCGGCGCTCGACAACGAATCGGAGCGGCGCGTGCAGCAGGAGCTCGCGACGCTGATGCGCGGACGTACCACGCTGGTCATAGCGCACCGTCTCTCGACGGTCGAGAACGCCGACCGGATCATCGTGCTCGACCGCGGCCGCGTGGTCGAGACCGGCACGCACCGGGAACTCCTCGCCGCGGGCGGGGTGTATGCGGCGCTGCACGGCATGCAGTTCGACGCCTGAGCGGGCGCGGCACCGGCGATGTCCGCGCAGGCCCGGCTGAATCACCTCTGGTACGGATCCCGCGCACCGGCCGCGCTGGTGCCCGCCGAGTGGCTCTACCGCGCGGTCGGGGCGCTGCGCCGGCGCGCGTACCGGCGCGGCTGGCTCGAGTCCCGGCGCGTCGCGCGACCGGTCGTCGTCGTCGGCAATCTCACCGTCGGCGGGGCCGGCAAGACCCCGCTGGTCGCCTGGCTCGCCGCACGGCTCGCCGCGGCCGGCCACCGTCCCGGGATCGCGAGTCGCGGCTACCGGGGCTCGGCGCAGCGCGTGCGCCTGGTCGCGCCCGAGGATCCGGCCGCGCTCGTCA
>JAJXYU010000031.1 GCA_021780395.1 Pseudomonadota bacterium | reverse complement strand
TCGAGCTTCGAGCCCGCGAGCGCGAAGCTCGCGTTCGAGCGAAGTCTCGAATTCTTCCATCGTCACGTCGGCTGACGCCGAGCCCGGGGAACCTCGAAGATGATCAAACTGCGCGACCAGAATCTGCTGCGTCAATCCTGCTACGTGGACGGCCGCTGGCTGTCGGCCGACGGGGGCGCGACCTTGCCGGTGCACAATCCGGCGACCGGCGAGACGCTCGGCTCGATCCCGAACATGGGCGCGGGCGAGACGCGCTCGGCGATCGAAGCGGCGTCCAAGGCGTTCCCGGCCTGGGCGGCGCGCACCGCGAAGGACCGGGCGGCGCTGTTGCGGCGCTGGTACGAGCTGATCCTCGCGCACCTCGACGATCTCGCGGTGCTGATGACCGCCGAGCAAGGCAAGCCACTCGCCGAATCGAAGGGCGAGATCGCCTACGCCGCGTCGTTCATCGAATGGTTCGCCGAAGAAGGCAAGCGGGTCTACGGCGACGTGATTCCGTCCCACCAGCCTGACAAGCGGATTCTCGTTCTGCGGCAGCCGGTCGGCGTGGTCGCTGCGATCACGCCGTGGAATTTCCCGGCGGCGATGATCACCCGCAAGGCGGGTCCGGCGCTCGCGGCCGGATGCACCTTCGTGTGCAAGCCGGCGACCCAGACGCCTTTCTCCGCGCTCGCACTCGCCGAACTCGCCGACCGGGCCGGGATCCCGAAGGGCGTTTTCAACGTCCTCACCGGATCGGCGACGCAGATCGGCGGCGAGATGACCTCGAACCCGCTCGTGCGCAAGCTGACGTTCACCGGATCGACCGAGATCGGCAAGAAACTGATGGCGCAGTGCGCGAGCACGATGAAGAAGGTATCGATGGAGCTCGGGGGCAACGCCCCGTTCATCGTATTCGACGACGCCGACCTCGACGCCGCCGTGCAGGGCGCGATCACGAGCAAGTACCGCAACACCGGACAGACCTGCGTCTGCGCGAACCGCCTGCTCGTTCAGGCGGGGGTGTACGACGAGTTCGCGCGCAAGCTCGGCGCGGCCGTCGCGGCGCTGCGGATCGGCGACGGCCTGGCCGGCGCGACCGATCAGGGACCGCTGATCGACTCGAAAGCGCTCGCGAAGGTCGAGGAGCACGTCGCGGACGCCGTCTCGAAGGGCGCGAAGATCGTCGCCGGCGGACGGCGTCATGCGCTCGGCGGGACCTTCTTCGAACCGACCGTGCTCACCGACGTGACGCCCACGATGGCGGTCGCGCGCGAGGAGACGTTCGGGCCGGTCGCTCCGCTGTTCAGGTTCCGGACCGAGACCGAGGCGATCGCGATGGCGAACGACACCGAATTCGGGCTCGCTGCGTACCTCTACACCCGCGATCTCGCGCGCAGCTGGCGGGTCTCGGAGGCGCTGGAGTACGGGATCGTCGGATTGAACACCGGACTGATCTCGACCGAGGTCGCACCGTTCGGCGGCGTCAAGGAATCGGGCACCGGGCGCGAGGGATCCAAGTACGGAATCCTCGATTTCACTGAAATCAAGTATTTGTGCGTGGGCGGGATCAGCTGAGATTCCTCGAACTCGCGGTGCCGGCGCGGGACCTGCGCGCGGCGAGCGAGTTCTATGCGCGCCTCGGTTTCGCGCTCGCCGCGGTCGGGGAGACGCGCCGTCATCCGTACGCCGTGGCCACCGACGGGCGCGTCAGCATCGGGATGCACGGCGTCGGGGATCTCGAGCCGACCGTGAGTTTCGTCCGGCCCGACCTGATCTCGCATCTCGACCGGTACGAAGCGCTCGGCGTCGCGCTCGAGGTGCGTCGCCTCGGCGGCGACGTGTTCAACGAGATCGGCTGGCGCGATCCGGGGGGCAACGCCGTCCGACTCGTCGAGGCCAGGACCTTTTCGCCCGCGCCGACGCCGTCCGCGAACCGGACCGCGTGCGGCTATTTTCGCGAGATCGCACTGCCGGCGGGCGATCTCGCCGCCTCCCGCGACCACTGGGAGCGCATCGGTTTCGTCGCGCTCGACGAGGACGGCCCGCTCGGCCCCTGCACGATCTGCACGAGCGATACGATGACCCTCGGGCTTTACGATCCTCGACGCGTCGACGCGCCGACGGTGATCTTCGAGGCCGACGATCTGGCGCGCGTCTCGGCGGCGTTGACCGCGCTCGGCAGCAGCGTCCGCACCGACCGCGTCGACGGAGAGATCGTGGGCTTGCGATGCGACGCCCCCGAAGGAACGCCGATCCGGATCCTGCGGACGGATTGAGGCGCGCCCTCGCGCGCCGGCCGCAGCCGGGGGTGCGGGTCGGCGGACCGCGGAGCGGCGTGAGTTGCTAGACTAGACCCTACGGGAGCGTTCGCGCGGAGGGGCGACATGTCGAGCAGCGGGTCGTCGGCGCCATGACCGTCGCGTTCGGAACCGCGCCCCGGCGGGCGCGCTGATCCATGGACCGCCATCCGCGTCCGGTCGACGACGTCGCCGAGTGCGTCGAGGCGACGCTCGCACGCGTCGGTCCCCGCATCGGTCTTGCTCTGCCACTCGGAATCGGCAAGCCGCACGCGATTGCGAACGAGTTCTACCGGCGCGCTCGCCGTGATCCTTCGATCCGCCTGCGGATATTCACCGCGCTGAGCCTGCAGGTGCCGCGGGCGCGCAGCGAGCTGGAGCGGCGGTTCCTCGCGCCGATCGTCGACCGGGTCTTCGGGGACTTCGTCCCGCTCGACTACGTCGCCGACCTGCACGCGGGCACCGTCCCGGACAACGTCGAGATCGTCGAGTTCTTCCTCGATCCCGGCGCGTTCCTCGATTCACCGCATGCTCAGCGACACTACGTCTGCAGCAACTACACCGACGTCGTCCGCACCCTCGTGAATCGGGGGGTCAACGTGATCGCGCAGGTGATCGCGAAGCGCCCGGCGCCGGGAGGCGCCGAGTACAGCCTCGGGTCGAATCCGGATCTCACGCTCGAGTTGTTGAGGAGACTGTCGACGCAGCGTGAAGCCGGCGGACTCGTGGTGATCGGCGCGCCCAACCGGCAGATGCCGTTCATGTACGGCCCGGCCGTGATCGATGCCGGGCAGTTCGACTTCCTCGTCGAGCATCCGCGCTACGAGACCGACCTGTTCGCGCCGCCGAATCCCCGGCTGACGACCGTCGACTACGCGATCGGGCTGCACGCCGCGCGGCTCGTCCGCGACGGAGGCACGCTGCAGCTCGGAATCGGCGAGATCGGCGACGCGGTCGTCTACGGGCTGCAGCTGCGTCACCAGCGGAACGAGGAATTCCGCGAGATCCACCGGTTGATGCGTACGCCGGAGCGCTTCGGCGCGGCGCCGGCCGAGATCGGCGGCGACGGCCCGTTCGAGACCGGATTGTACGCCTGCACCGAGATGCTCCTCGACGGCTTCCTCGAACTCTATCGCGCGGGAATCCTGCGTCGACGCGTGTACGACGACGTCCGCGTCCAGCGACTCCTGGCCGCGGGCGCGATCGGCGAAACGGTCGACGCCGATTTTCTGCGGGCACTGTCGGGCGGCGGCTTCGCGAGCCCGCT
>JAJXYU010000321.1:3540-14043 GCA_021780395.1 Pseudomonadota bacterium | reverse complement strand
GCAGCACCGACATGAAGCCGATGAACGCCTGCGAGTAGTTCGCGGCGATCTCGTCGGCGCAGCGCTTCGCGGCGAGAATCGCCGCCCGCCGCGGGATGCCGCGGGCGCGCGCCTCGGCACGGATCGCGGCCCGCACCGCGCGCGCCGCGAGCACCCGCACGACGATCGTGCGCCGGTGCGACAAGTCCGGACCGATCGTCGAGGTCCGTTGCGCGCGCAAGGTCGCGCGCAACGACCGCTGGATGCGCCGCGCCGCCGCGGCGCTCGCCGCCTCGCCCTGCATCGCCGCGCGCAGCGAGATCGGTTCGCCGAAGTGCAGCAGCGTGTTGCGTCCGTTGAAGAGGATCGTCAGGATCCGTCGAACCCGGCCGACCAGGCCCCAGGTCTCGGTGAACGGGAACCGCCACCAGCTGGACTCCTTCGGCGCCGCGCGTCCCCAGAACACCGCGACGGGCACGAGATCGACGTCGAACTCGGGATCCATCGCGACCGCGCTCATCAGGTGCACGAGGGTGCGGGACGGACGCTGGTCGACGCGGCCGCGCAGCAGACCGACGCGCCGTTCCAGCTCGAAATGCGCGCGGTCGGTCCGGGTCCCGCCGATCAGGAGCCGGCGGCTCGGTCTCGGCAGGTTCAATCGGCCGCACACCAGGCCGAGCACCGCCAGGTCGCTCTGACCGTCGCGCTCGAGCACATAGCACACCGGACGCGCGGCCGCCGCGAGCGCGGCGGCCGCGGTATCCGGCTTCACCGCGACCTTGACCCATGCGACCAGGATCTTGCGCACGAGCCATTGCCATGCCCGACCGAGGCCCCACGGAGAACGCACTCTCGTCCACTCCTCGGATCGGCCTGCCCGCCGAGCGCTAAAGTGTACAATCGCCCGGCTCCCAGCGTCACCCGGAGATCACGATGACCAGGACCCTGCCCTTCCTGCTGTTGTTCGGCCTGACCGCGACCGCGCTCGCGGCGCCGCCGTCGGTCACGATCGACACGGCGGGGCGACTCTATCTCGCCGCGGGGATGCGGGAACAGGTGTCGGCGTCGCTCGACGAGATGCCGCAGAGATTGCAGCGGATGTTCCAGTCCGGGTCGCACCACAAGCTCGACGCCGCCCGTCTCGCGGCGGTGTCCAAGGCCGCGAAGCGCACGTTCCGGATCGACGTGTTCGAGCCGTCCGCGCTCGCCGCCTTCGCCGCGCACCTCGATCCCGCGACGGTCGAGAAGACCCTCGCGTTCCTCGCCAGCCCGACCGGACGGCGCATGGTCGCCGCCGACGTCGCGCTCGCGAAACTCGACGCCGCGACGACCGCCGCGATCGCGGACGGCAAGCTCGCGGCACCGGCCTCAGCGCGGCGCGCGGCCCTCTTCCAGCGGATCGCGACCGCCACGCGCGCGACGGACTCGGCGGCCGAGGTGTACATGACGATGGAGCGCTCGCTCGCGGTCGGCAAGGCGATGGGCTACGGTCTCGACCTGAAGGATGCCCGCGCGAGCGTCGGCGGGAAGACGCCGCCGCCGGCCGATCTGCTGAAGAGCCTCACGGTCCCGCTCGAGCGGTACGTCGCGTACGATTACCGCGACCTGAGCGATGCGGATTTGCGCGACATGCTCACGTTCTTCGAATCGCCCGCCGGCAAGACCTACGTGAACGCGTCGCTCGACGCGCTGGTCGCCGGATACCGGTCGATGAGCCGCCGCTGCGGCGAGCGGATCGGCGAGAGCTGGCGCGAGATCGCCCGCAGCGAGGCGCAGGACGCGACCGAGCCGGCGCCGAACCCGTCGCACTGAGCGACGTCGCGGCCGCTCAATCCGGGCCGAGGGACCCGAGGAAGGCGCGCAACAGGCATCCGATCTCGGGGATCCGGTCCTGGAGCCGGTGGTCGGAGTCGAGCACGTGCAGCTCGGCGAGTTGTTCGCGAGCCCAGCGGATGCTGTGGTCGACCGGGACGATGTCGTCGCGCCAGCCGTGTACGATCGCGGCCGGGCAGCCGCAGTCCCGCGGCGTATGCGCCTCGAAGCCCGGCATGTAGAACGCCGGCGCGAGCAGAAACAGCCCGCGCGCGTCGAGCGCACGCGCCGCGGCGGCCGAGACGTGCCCGCCGAGGCTCGACCCGACGAGCACGATCGGCGCGGCGCAGCCGCGGCCCAACTCGATCAGACGGTCGACCCGGGCGCGCGGATCGTCGATGCCGCGATAATCCACCGATTCGACCGCGGCGCCGAGATCGCGCACGACCGCCGCCATCGCGGTGATCTTCTCGCCCCAGGGCCCGCTCTCCTTCCCGTGCGAGAAGATCACGGTGCGCACGGCCGGCTGCACCGGCTCGGATGCCGGCGGGGCGGCCGCACCGGGCGCGGCCGCGCTCAAGCCTCGAGGCGATTCGCGAGACGATCGATCCATTCGATCTGCTCGGGACTGAGGCGCGCGTCGCGCCAGCGGTTCACGGTCACCGGTTGCGCATCGCCGCCGTCGGTCGCCGGCACGACCCGGTAGGCATGGAACTCGCCGGCGCGCGCGGCGGCGAAGCCCACCAGGAACTGCAGGCCGCGCCTTGGGGCGCCCAAGGGATTCAGGCGCTCGTCGCAGACGACGAAATACGCGTCGTCCGGCCCGCGGCCCGGGAAGGCGCCGCTGCGGTACAGGTCACCGAGGAATTCGCGCACCTGCGCCTCGATGGTCGCGAACGCGTCCGGGCCGGGTGCGGCGGTCGCGGCCCAGCGCGTGCCGTGCAGGATGCAGCTCAAGAGGTACGAATGGGTGCGGCGCGATGCGAGATAACGGAAGTCCGCGGCGCTCGCCGCGGCGAGCGTGCGCGGCCGTTCCGCCCGCCGCGACGCGGGTCGCAGCGACGGCAGCGTGTTCACGCCGAAGGTGCGCAGCCGGACGCGTTGCGCCTCGGTGACCTGGCAGGCCGGCTTGTAGCCCGACCTGAGCACCGGCTCGACGCTCTCGTCCGACTCATCCCACGGCGGCATCCGCGCGTCGCGGCGGGCGAGCATGCCGGCGACCGCGCCGCCCGGCGCGAACGTCTCGAAGCGCCCGCGCAGCTTGTCGTAGGCGAGCACGCGGGGAAAGAACATCGTCGCGTTCTCGCTCTGGAACCCCCAGGTTTCGAAGCCCTCGATCGCATCGTCCGCGGTCTGCCAGGCCTGCGGGGGATCGACGATCAGCAGCGCGCGGCGCCGGCGGCAGAACCGCTCGGCGACCAGCCAGGTCGCGAGGCCGACGTCCCGCTCGCGCGCGAGCGGCGGCACGTACAGCAGGTCGAACGGTCCGGCATCCTCGAGCGCGAACATCCCGGTGCGTTCGGTTTCGCTGCCGATCAGGTCGTAGTCGGTCAAGGGCGCGCCGTCGTCGCCGTCCGCGTTCGAGCCGATCCAACCCGTCGCGAGACCGCTGTCGGCGTCGACCGTGCGCGCCGGTCTCGCGTCTGGCGGCGCGCCGACCACGCGGACGAGCGCGGAATGCGCGAGCGCCGCGGTCACGAACCGAGGTCCGTCGGATTCGCGAATCGACAGCCGGCGGTGGCTCTCCTGATCCTCGACGTGCAGCGAGCCGCGTGCGCGCACGCGCTGGATCGTCAGGTTGAACGAGCCGGCGTCGCCGGCCGCCAGATTGTCATAGTCGATGCAGACCCGCAGGAACTCGCGACTGCCCGGTCGGACCGCGCGCAACTCGAGCGGGCGGCCGCCGCCGGTCGGCAGCGTCACGGTCGCGCCGCGCGCGCCGTTCGCGATCCGGACGACGATCGCGTCGCGCCCGCCGTTGTCGAAGAACTGCTCGACGCAATAGCCGAGCGGACTCGGCTGCCAGAGTCCGCCGAACACGCTCTGGAACTGCGCGAAGCTCGAGACCCGGGTGGGCTGGTCGACCGGTCCGCGCAGGCTGCGGCCGACGAACGCGACCCGGCCGGTCGGCAGACGCGTGATCGACGGTTGCGGGCTGCGCTCCTCCCCGAGCCGTGGACTCGGATCACTCGACATCGCTGGTCCCTCGACGCTCGTGGGCGCTCGGGGAACTCTATCACAACGCCGCGACGCCGCCATCGCGGCGCTTGAACCACGGCGCGAGCACGATCCCGGTGACGAAGCCGCCGATGTGCGCGAGGAACGCGACGCCGCCGTCGTGACCCGCGAAATGGCTCACGAGCTGCACGAGGAACCACAGCAGCAGCAGCAGCATCGCCGGCACCCGCATCGTCGTGAAGAAGAACGGCAACACCACGAGCGTCAGCACGCGCGCGCGCGGGAACGTGACGAAGTACGCGCCGAGAACCCCCGAGATCGCGCCGCTCGCGCCGATGATCGGATAGGCGGAATCCGGCGTCGCGAGGCCCTGCGCGAGGAACGCCGCGATGCCGCTGCACAGATAGAACGCGAGGAACCGCACCGGCCCCATGTAGTCCTCGACGGAGGCGCCGAAGATCCACAGGAAGAGCACGTTGCCGAGCAGGTGCATCCAGCTCGCGTGCAGGAACATCGAGGTGAGGACCGGCACGTAACGCGGCACCCAGACGAGATCGGGCGGCAGCCTCGCGACGCCGAACACGACCGCGGGAATCGCGCCGAGCGCATCGACCGCGCGGCGCGCCGCCGGTCCATCGAGCGAGGACTGCCACAGGAAGACCGCGAAACACAGCGCGATCAAGCCGGCCGTCGCGTAGGGTCTTGAGGACGACCGGCTGTCGTCCTGGAGCGGGATCATCCCTTCGGCCGCTGGTCGTCGCGCCGCTGCGGTCGTTCCTCGAGCCGCCGATCCCGTTCGAGCCGCGCCTGCTCCTCCTCGGCCTTCTTGCGCGACATCTCGTCGAGCATCACTCCCATCCACTCGCTGATCATTGCGTCCGCTCCGCAGCATCCCGGCCGACGATCGCGCCGATGCGCGCCGCGGCGAGCGGATCATAGCCGGCTCGCGCCGCCGAATACACCCGACGCGCGAGCGCGAGGCCGTCCGGCGATGCCGCGAGCGCCGCATAGACCGGCGCGAGCAGATCGAGCCGCCCCCCGGCCGCGAGGTATCCGCGGGCGGCCTCGGTGCCGCGCGGATAGCGATTCGCGATCGCGACCCGCAACCACACGCTCTGCGCATGCGGGGGCAGCACGTGCATCGGCCGATACGCGGCGTCGAGCCGCGCGAGCCGTGCGGCCCCGACGTTCGCCGGCAGGCCCTCGAGGAAATACCGCCACTCGGGTTCGGACCAATGACGCGCGCCGAGGGCGCCGGTGCGTACGCGGCCCGCGAGCCACGCGGAGCGCACCGCGTCGACCGCGCGCAGCGACGCCGCGTCGGGCAGCGCGACCGCGTCCGGCACGCCCGGGTCGTGCAGCCACTGCGCGAGGTCCGCGCGACGGATCGCGGATCCGCCCGGCTCGAGCAGGTGATGCTCGAGGAACCCGTCGAACCGCGCGGCGCCGGTCGCATGACCCGCCGCCTGCGCGAACCAGCGACGCGCGAGCGCATCGAACCGTGACCGGCCGAGGCCCGCGGCGAGCGTCGCGAGGAACAACCGCCCTTTCTCCCGCGCGAGCCGGCGGTCCTCGACGTAACCGTATCGCCGGATGGCGACCCCGCCGCACAGGCGCTCGAGCGCCGGCGAGCCGGCGAGCGTTGCGCGCTCCTCGAGATAGGCGAGCGTGTCGAGCGCGGCGGCGGCCGGCGCGCCGGCCAATTCGGCCGCGATGCGGCTCTGCGCGTACGCGGCGAATGCCTCACCGATCCAAGCGTCGGCGCGAGTCGCCGGCGCGAGCGCATCCGACGCATCCGCGAACGGCAGCCGCGCGGCGAGCGGCACCGGATCCCGGGCACGATCGAACAAGGTCGGCGACAGGAGGCTGAGCCCGGGCACCGCGAGCGCGCGGAACGCAAATGCGGCGGGCATCACCACGAAATCACGCCGAACGCCGTCGCCCACCCCGAGCAGGCGGTCGCCGGCGGCTCTTGCCGCCGGGTAGTCGCGCAGCGCGCGCGCCGGGCCGCGGGCGCTCCACCCCGCCGCATAGACCCCGGCCCGGTCGTCGATCGGCGCGAATTTCAGGTCGGCGACGACCAGGTCGAGCTGCGAGGGCGCGAGCGCGCGGCGCGTGATCAACGCATGCACGGCCGCGCGCTTCGACGACGGCGCGAAGGCCGGCGCCGCCGCCGGGTCACCGGCGTCGGTGAGCAGCGCGACCATGTCCGACGGCGTACGCAGGCGCAACGCCACCCGGACGCGGGCGCGCGGACTGTCCTGCAAGGGGATCCAGCTGCGCGCGCCGTACGGCTGCGACAATGCGTAGAAGAACCGCCCACCGTGTCCGCCGGCGCGCGCCGTGGTCCAGGTGAGGCCGAGCCCGTGGGGGGAGGTCTCGTATTCGATCCGGAACGACTCCCGGGTCTCGTCCGAACGCGGCACGTCGATGATCAACGAGGTGCCGTCGACCGGATCGGGCACCCCGAGGCGGAACGGACGGCTGACCCAGAACGGCGCGATCGGCTTCGACGCCCCATAGGTCACGCGCGTCAGCTCGGCGACCTCGAGGATCCTCAGGCCCGCGGTGTCGAGCACCAGGTGGTTGGCCGACGGATCCAGCCGTCGCACGGTCAGCACCGCGGTGCCGCGCAGCTGATGCGCGGCGAAGTCGGCGTCGAGATCGAGTGCGATCCGCGTGACCCTGAACGCGTCGAGGTTCGCGTAGGAACGCTCGGCGGTTGCGGCGGCTCGCGCCGGCAACGGCGCGCTCACGATGCCGAGCGTGAACGCGGCGATCGCGAGCGCGTGCCGGGGGTTCAATGTCCGGATGGGGGACTCGCCGATGGGGGAGTCGCCGCGGGAGGCGCCTTCTTGTGAGAAGGACCGATGCCGGTCAGTTCATCGTACGTCTGCGTGCTGATCGACAGCTGATTGACGCCGTTCCAGTTCGAGCCCTTCGGCACCGTGTCGGCGACGAGCGGCGCCTGCGCGACGACCGCGTCGACTCCCGGCGAATGCTGCGCGATCGCGACCGGCACGCCCCGCGGCGCATGCACGAGCGCGACGACGCGTCCCCAGTCGATCCGCAAGCCGCGCCGGATCGCCGCGCGACCGGCCGGCGTATGCAGCGCACGCTGCAGCATCTGGCGCCGCTCGGCCGTCCAGTTCAGGCGGCGGTAGCCCTTCAACGGCGCGAACGCCTCCATGTACAGGCGGCCGTCACGCCAGCCGAACAGGTACGGCTGGTTGACGACGGTGACCTTCGTGCCGACCGGGATCATGTGGAAGAACTGCTTGATGTCCTCCGGGTACAGGTGCATGCACCCGTGGCTCACGCGCATCCCGACGCCATAGGGCTTGTCCGTCCCGTGGATCAGGTAGCCCGGCCAGCCGAGCTGGAACATGTACAGGCCGAGCGGATTGTTGTCGCCGGCGGGCACGACCGCGGGCAACGGGTCGCCTTCCTTCGCATGCTCGGCGCGGATCGACTTCGGCACGATCCACACGGGGTCCTTCTGCCGGCCGATGATCCGCGTCGTCCCTTCGGGCGTCTTCCAGGCCACCCGCCCGATCCCGATCGGATGCGTGTAGACGATCTGCGGCTGACCGCGGCGGCGCGGCGGAAAATAGAAGATCCGCATCGCCGCGAGGTTGATCACGACCCCGCGATGCGGCGCCTCCGGCAGGATGAACTGCGTCGGCACGACGACCACCCGACCGACCCCGGGCAACCAGGGATCGACGCCGGGATTGGCGAGCGTGACCTCGTCGTAACCGATGTCGAAGCGGCGCGCGACGTCCGACAGCGTGTCGTGCGGACCGATCGTGGTCCGCTGCACGGTGCCGACGACGTCGTCGTAAGGACCCTTGAGCACGAACCGATCCTGAGCGACCGGGGTCGGCAACGCCGGCGCGGGCGCGGGCGCCGGCGCAGCCGGCGCGACGTCGGCGCGCTGATCGGGTGGGGCCGGCGGCCGGAACAAGGAGCACGCTCCCAGACTCGCGCTCGCGATCAGGACCGCGAGCGCGCGGATCATCGGTGACGGGGTGAGATTCGGCGGATTCATAAGCGATGGCGTTGCGATCGATGCACCTGCGGCGACCTTGACACGGCTCCGGTAACCTTCAATTATCTCAACGAATCAACGTCATAGCAATCCCGATCGGTCGAGCGACGCCGATCCTGCGACGCCGGCGGATGCCGCGGCCGATGGATGCTGGCGCGCGAGCAACACCCCGACCGCTTCGATTCCGGCGATCGCGCCGTCACGGACACGGCCCTCGCGGAAATACCCGGTGATCAACCGGCAGACCGCCGCCCACTCCGCGGGACGCACCCGCTCCGCGAACCCGCGATCCGCGACGATCTCGACCGATCGCGCGGCCCACAGCACATAGATCAGCACGCCGTTATTCCGTTCCGTATCCCAGACGCGAAGCGACGAAAAAACCTCCATCGCGCGCTGCCGTGACGACACCCGCCGCCACAACGATGCGATGGGCAACGTCGTCTCGACCGCGAAACGGATCTCGCCCGCATGGTCGCGTCCGGCACGCCCGATCGCCGCTTCGATCGCCGCGCGCGTACGCGTCGAAAAAACGATGCGGATCCACCACGGGGGCGTGAGCAGGTGCCTGACCCAGCGCACGAACGTCGTCACCAATTCCCGGAGGCACCACCGCCTCCGGCCTCCGTGCCCCCGGCCTCCGCGCCTCCGACCCCGCCGCCCAATCCATCCCAACGGCCGAAGCCACCGCCGTCCGACCATCCCGATCCGCCGCCGAGCAGCAATGCATGGCCGAGCGCGAGCACGCCCGCGGCCGCGCCGATCAGGAATCCGTGAGTCGAGTGCCAGGCGAGCGCGCCGACCAGACCGCCGCTCGCGAGCGAGCCGGGCAGGCGCCCGAGCAGCGCGCGCAACACGCCGGCGCCGATCAGCACCACGACCATGAGCAGCGGCAGCAGTCCCCGCGGGCCCTGCGCGTGCCCGGCCATCCAGGGCCGGCCGGATGCCGGCAGCGGCTCGCCGTCGATCACCGCGATCATCCGCGAGACCCCCGCCTCGACGCCGCCGTCGAAGTCGCCGGCACGAAAATACGGTGCCACCGTGTCCCGCGCGATCCGGTTCGCGATCGCCGCGGGCAGCGCGCCCTCGAGCCCATGCCCGACTTCGATGTGGATCCGGTGGTCGTTCTTCGCGATGACCAGGATCGCGCCGTCGTCACCACCCTCGCGGCCGGCTCGCCACGCGCCGGCGACGCGGGCCGCGAAATCGGTGATCGGCTCGGGTCGCGTGGTCGGAACCATCAGCACCGAGATCCGTGCGCCCTTGCGGGCCTCGAACGCGGCCAGTCGTTGTTCGACCCGCGCGACCGTCGCGCCGGACAAGGTACCGGTCAGGTCGACCACCCGGCCGCCCGGCGGCGGCACCGGCACCGTCGCGACGGCGGCCCCGGCCGCGAGCAGACCGCAGAGCGCGAGCCACGCGCAGGGGCGCCGCGGATGACGGCCCGATCGGTTGCCCATGCACTCCCTCCTCGGAACGATGCCGCGATGCCTCGGACGATACGCGCCGCCGAGTCTAGCATCTGGACCGCGCGGCAAAAAAAAACCCCGGGGAGATTCGCCCGGGGTTGGGGAAGTGCGGGCCTCACCGAAGGGAAGCGAGGCCCGCCAGGGGATTCAGTGCAGCTGCTGCCACTGCAGGATCTGGATCGCGGACTCCTCGAGATCGAAGCTGCGGGCGAGCGCGCGGGCCAGTTCACGATCGCCCTCGCGGAGCTCGAGCCGGCCGAGCAGTTCGACGATCCCGCGGTACTCGTTGCGCTCGGCGGCGTCGTCCTGGTGCGCGATGAAGTGCGTGTAGTACTTGATGCCCATGCAAGGCTAGCTTAAGGTCCGTCCGGGCGCGGACGCTGTGAGCGGCTGCTCACCCGCCGTTGCGCCGATGGGACGCCGGTCACGTTATCAAGCGTCCATCCGGGGGTCCCGCAGCGTGTCCAGATACCGTCCGCCGGCGACGCCGGCCTCGAAGTACATCACCCCGGAAGGCGCGAAGCGCCTGCGGGAGGAACTGCACCAGCTCTGGCAGGTCGAGCGGCCGGTCGTGACCCAGGCCGTCGCGGCGGCGGCGGCGCAGGGCGACCGGTCGGAAAACGCCGAGTACACCTACGGCAAGAAGCGCCTGCACGAGATCCTCCGCCGCGTGCGTTTCCTGCGCAAGCGCCTCGAGGGCATCACGATCGTCGATGTCCATGCGCCCGGCACGCGCCGCGATCCCGGCCGGGCGTATTTCGGCGCCTGGGTCCGCATCGAGGACGACCGCGGGGAACGCCGCTGGCACCGGATCGTGGGTCCGGACGAGTTCGACATGGCGGCCGACTACGTGAGCATGGATTCCCCGCTCGGCCGCGCGCTGCTGCGGCGCGCGGTCGACGAGGAGATCACCGTCGCGCTGCCGACCGGGCCGCGGCGGCTGACGATCCTCGAGATTCGCTACGATCCGCCGGCGTGACGGGGACGCGGTTCAGACCACGCGCACGTTCTTGA
>JAJXYU010000321.1:0-3530 GCA_021780395.1 Pseudomonadota bacterium | reverse complement strand
CGTGTATCGGCCGACGAGCCGGCCGAGATACGGCGCGCAGATCTCGAGCGGCCGCTCGAAGTCCATCTCGTCGGGCTCGACGATCCCGCGGTCGGGATTCTCGATCGCCCAGATCAAGCCCGCGAGCGCCGCCGAGGTGACCTGCAGGCTCGTCGCGCTGTTATGGGGTGCGAGACGGCGGGCGTCCTCGATCGCCAGGTGCGACCCGTACCAGTACGCGTTCTTCGCATGGCCCGCGAGCAGCACGCCGAGTTCGTCGACCCCGGCGACGATCTCGTCCATCAGGATCCGCTTGCGATCCTGGATCCGCCAGTTGCGCCCCGCGAGTTCGTGCACGGACAGCACCGCGTCGTCGCAGGGGTGGTACGCGTAATGTGAGGTCGGCCGGTACACGACGCGCCCCTGGTCCTCGACGGTGTAGTAGTCGGCGATCGAGATTGCTTCCGAATGGGTGATCAGGAATCCGTGGAAGGAGCCCGCGTCTGGCGTCCAGGTGCGCACCCGCGTGCTCGCGCCCGGCCGGTTCAGGTAGATCGCGCATCCTGAACCCCGGTGATGGCGACCGCCGTCGGCGGGGAAGTGCCGCTCGTGCGTTCCCCAGCCGAGCTCGGCCGGCTGCGAGCCCTCGCTCACGAATCCGTCGACCGACCAGGTGTTCACGAACTCGCCGACCCGCTTCGGCGTGCTCGCGACCTGCGTATCACGCTCCGCGACATGGATGACCTTGATCCCGAGCCGCTGCGCGAGTCGCGCCCACCCCGCGCGCTCGCTGGGCCGGGCGACCTGCACGCCGGTGTCGGCGGCGATGTTGAGCAGCGCCCGCTTGACGAGGTGCGAGACCATCCCGGGGTTCGCTCCATGGGTGAGCACCGCGGTGGGGCCGCCCGGGTGGC
Source organism: Pseudomonadota bacterium (assembly GCA_021780395.1). The sequence continues at coordinate 2,637 of JAJXYU010000321.1, read as the reverse complement.
CCTGGCGCAATGCGAGCGCGCTCTCGCGCAACGCGTAGTTGCTGCGGCTCTCGACCGAGAGCGCCGGGTCGAAGTAACCGCCGGCCCACGGTTCGATGCAGGTGTCGAGGTACAGCGCGCCGCGCTCGCGCGCGAAGCGGATCAGCGCGAGGCTCGACACGTCCACCGACAGGTTCAACAGGAAATCGCCCGGCCCGAGCAACGGCTCGAGCACCGCGCGATGGTTCGCCTCGGTGAGCGGGCTCACGAGGAAGCGCGCGCCGTAGCCCTCGGCCTCCGCGCGTCCGGTCTCCTCCGCGGTCACGATCACGATCCGCCCGGCGCGGATCCCGACGTGCCGCAGGATCAACGGCAGGATGCCCCGACCGATGCTGCCGAACCCGACGAACACGATCTTGCCGCCGAATGCCACGTGCACCGCGTTCGCGCCCACTGCCTCATCCGTCATGGATTCGTCCGTCCCCGTACGTGAAGGTGTGCAGCGTAACCGGCGCGGCGCGGTGGGCTCAAGCGTCGCGCCAGTGCGGCGGGTAGGTCTTCGCGTAGTTCGGCAGGGCTTCGATGCGCTCGATCCAGCGCGCGAGCGCCGGATAATTGCGCTCGAGCGGCAGGAAGCGCGCACCGAGTTCGGCCGCCTCGGCGCGCCCGAGCGCGCGCAGCAGGAGTTTCAGCCACGGGAAGACCACCATGTCCGCGGCCGAGTAGTGCTCACCGACGATCCATCGCTCCTTGCTGAGCCGCGCCTCGAGCGTGCGCGCCTCGCGCGCGACGGTGTGCATCGCATCGGTGGTCGCGGGGTCGCCCGGCGCGGCCCGTCCCGCGAACACCGCGTCGACGATGCGCTGCGCGGCGGGCTCCGCGTACGCCTGGAACTCGCAGATCACCCGCATGATCACGCCGGCCTCCTCGGGACCGGCGCCGAAGATCGGCCGCTCGGGATAGCGCGCGTCGAGGTAGTAGAGCACCGCGAGCGACTCGAACACGACATAGTCGCCGTCCGTCAGCACCGGCAGCCGGCCGCGGGGATTGAGCTTGAGCATCGGCGGCGACTGGTGCTCCTGCTTGCCGAATTGCAGCAGCCGGGATTCGTACGGCAGCCGCTTGTGCTCGAGCGCAAGCAGCACGCGCCACGAGAAAGGGCTGCCGCTCCCCCAGTACAACGTGATCCCCATGCGCGCGGATTGTAACGGATGAACCGGCACCCCCACCTTGAGCTAAGCTGCGCCGATGGAATGGCGCCCGTTGATCGATGCGGCCGCGCTCGCGCGACATCTCGGCGATCGACGTCTCGTGCCGGTCGATTGCCGCTTCGACCTGCGGCATCCGACCGCGGGTCGCGACGCCTACCGGACGGCTCACCTGCCGGGCGCCCGCTACGCGAGCCTCGACGAGGACTTGTCGGCGCCGCCGACCGCGGGCAGCGGTCGGCATCCGCTGCCCGATCCGCAGCGCTTCGCGGCCTGGCTCGCGGGTCTCGGCGTCGGCGAGGACTCGGTCGTCGTCGCCTACGACGATGCGGGCGGCGCGTTCGCCGCACGATTGTGGTGGATGCTGCGCTGGATCGGTCACGACCGGGTCGCGGTCCTGGATGGAGGCTACGGCGCCTGGATCGCGGCCGGCGGCGCGCTCGAGACCGGCGAGACGGCGTCACCGACGCCGGCGACGTTGCCGGCTCGGCCGGACGCGACGGCCCATCTGACGACGGCCGAGGTCGAACACGCGCTCGCGGATCCGCGACGGGTGCTCGTCGATGCGCGCGCACCGGAGCGGTTCACGGGCGCGGTCGAGCCGCTCGACCGCATCGCCGGGCACGTGCCCGGCGCGCGCAATCACCCGTTCGCCCGCAACCTCGGGCCGGACGGCCGCTTCCTCGGCGCGACGGAGTTGCGCCGGCGCTGGGTCGACTTCCTGCGCGGCGCATCGCCCGCGGCGGTGATCTCGATGTGCGGATCCGGCGTCACCGCCTGCCACAATCTGCTCGCGCTCGAGATCGCCGGCTTGCGCGGCGCCAAACTCTACGCCGGATCCTACAGCGAATGGGTCGCGGACCCCGCCCGGCCCGTCGCGACCGGCGGCGAAGCGTGAACGCGCAATGCCTCGCGAGGCTCGAAAACCCCTGGTTTGCCAAGGTCGAAACCCTGGCGTAGCATCCCGCGGAGGTTCGTTCTCTAGATCATTTAGCGGACGTTCGGGAAGGGCGGCCCGCTTGATTGGATAGTGACCGGCCGAAGGGTCAGCCCGGGGCCACGCCGCGTGGTCGCGGGTTGCGTGTTGGAGCGGTGCGGGAGCGGACTCGACGATGAGAATCGAGACCGAGCGCCACGCGCCCACTGCGAGAGAGACCAGTTGAATGACGACGATCTACGTTGGCAATCTGCCGTTCTCGGCGACCGAAGACGAGGTCCGTAGCCTGTTCGAGCGCTACGGCAAAGTCGAATCCGTGAAGATGATCAACGATCGCGAGACGGGCCGTCCCCGGGGATTCGCGTTCGTCGACATGGCCGCGAGCGACGCGCAGAACGCGATTCAACAGACCAACGGCTTTCAGATGGGGGGGCGACCACTGCGAGTCAACGAAGCACAGGAGCGCGCGCCGCGTCCGAAGCCGATGGGCGGCGGCGGCGGCGGACCACGCCG
>JAJXYU010000218.1 GCA_021780395.1 Pseudomonadota bacterium | reverse complement strand
GCGATCGGCGCGGCCGCGCCGATCGCGAAGGCACAGGCGGCCGCGACGACGCTCGCCAGGTCGGCCGATGCGCTCGCGCGCCGGGCGGAGCCGGCGCGCGGCGCGGGCGGCGGTGGGTTCGGCGTCCGACGGATCGCGGCGCTCGTCGCGCTGACGATCGCGCTCGGCTGTCTCGCCGCGCTGGTGTGGGTGTATCGCAAAGCGGTCGACCGGCGGCGCGAAGCCGAGATGCGCGCGCGCGAGAACGACCGCAACCAGGATGCGATCATGCGCCTGCTCGACGAGCTGTCGAATCTCGCCGATGGCGACCTCACGGTCCAGGCGACGGTGACCGAGGACATCACCGGTGCGATCGCCGACTCGATAAATTATGCAATCGAAGCGCTGCGCGAGCTCGTGACGACGATCAACGCGGGTGCGATCCAGCTCGACGGAGCCACCAAGCAGGCGCAAGCCGCCGCCGCCCACATGGCGAAGGCGAGTGCCGCACAGTCGCGCCAGATCTCGGCCGCCAGCGAGTCCGTCGCCGAGATGGCAGCCTCGATCGAGGAGGTTTCCGGCAACGCGGAGCGCTGCTCGGACGTCGCGCGGCATTCGGTCGACATCGCACACAAGGGCGGTGATGCCGTCCGGCGGACGATCGACGGCATGAACGCGATTCGCGAGACGATCCAGGAGACGAGCAAGCGGATCAAGCGTCTCGGGGAGAGCTCGCAGGAGATCGGCAACATCGTCGAACTCATCAACGACATCGCCGAGCAGACCAACATCCTTGCGCTCAATGCGTCGATCCAGGCGTCGATGGCGGGCGAGGCGGGCCGCGGCTTCGCGGTCGTCGCCGACGAGGTGCAGCGGCTCGCGGAGCGCGCTGCGAACGCGACGAAACAGATCGAAGTGCTGGTGCGCACGATCCAGACCGACACCAACGAGGCCGTGGTCTCGATGGAGCGCAGCACGACCGACGTGGTCGGCGGCGCGCTGCTCGCGGAGAATGCCGGCGCGGCGCTCGAAGAGATCGAGCAGGTGTCTAACCAGATCGCCAGTCTGGTGCAGAACATCTCCGCGAGCGCCCGGCAGCAGGCGGCGGCGTCCGGAAACATCTCGAAGAACATGCAGGTGCTCCGCGAGATCTCGAGCCAGACCGCCGATGGCTCCTCGGCGACCTCCGCGTCCGTGTCGAAGCTCGCGGCGCTCGCGGCGCAGTTGCGCAAGTCCGTCGCCGGTTTCCGCCTGGCCGACGCCGGTGCGACGACCGTCGTTGGTTCGACCTCGACCCGCTTGCCGGCGCTCACGGAGCCGGTCTCCTCCGCGGGCGCCGCGCGAGCCCCGGATGGCGGCGCCGCCGCGGTCGAGAACGCGGGACGGACCCACAAGACCCGCGGATTCGGCACCTGAGCGGCACGAGTCCGGACGCCCCGATGACCGACATCAGTTCCCAAACGCTGCACGTCGTCGCCAAGGAACTCGCGGCGACGCTCGGTGACGCGCGAGCGGCACTCGAAGACTATGCCGAGCGCCCCGACCACCGCGAATCGCTGGAGAGGTGCGCGGAGCAATTGCACGTCGCGCACGGCGTGCTGCGCGTGGTCGAGGTCTACGGCGCGGCGCTGCTCGCCGAGGAGATGGAGCACGTCGCCCGGTACCTGCTGGAGATCAACGACGACGAGAAGCGGCGGGTCGAGGGCCTCGATGCGTTGATGCGCGCGATGGTGCAGCTGCCGACCTACCTCGAACGCGTGCTCTCCGGTGGACGCGACCTCGCGCTGATCCTGTTGCCGCTGTTGAACGATCTGCGCTCGGTACGGGGCAGTCCGCTGCTGTCCGAAGGGACGCTGCTGCTGCTCAACCTGAAGTCCGACCAGAGCCCGCGGGCGCGCTCCGACGAGGACGGACAGGCGGCGGTCGCGCTGTGGGCGCGCAGACTGCGTCCGCGTTTCCAGGTCGGCCTGCTCGGGTTGATCCGCGGCGAGCGCACGGAGCAGAGCCTGGAGATCATGGCGAAGGTCGCCGAGAAGCTCGAGCAGGTCGCGACCACGCAGCCGGTGTTCCAGTTCTGGTGGGTCACCGGCGCCGTGCTCGAGGCCCTGCAGGCGAACGGCCTCGAAGCGAGCGCGACCCTGAAGCGGCTCCTCGGCCAGGCCGACCGGCAGATCAAGGCGCTCTACGATCTCGGCGAGGAGCGGTATTGCGACAGCCCGCCGGTCGAGCTGCTGAACAATCTCCTGTACTACGTGGCGCGATCGTCCGCGGGCGGCGGCCGGATCGGTGCGGTGCGCGCCTCCTTCAAGCTCACCGAGATCCTGCCGGTGGACGATGCGATCGAACAGGAGCGCGCGAGCCTCTCCGCACCGAGCGTCAAGCTCATGCGCACCGTGGGCGCCGCGATCAAGGAGGACCTCGCGAAGGTCAAGGACGTGCTCGACATCTTCGTCCGCCGCGGCGGCGGCCGGGTCGAGGATCTCGCTCCGCAGCTCGAGCTGCTGAAGAAGATCAGCGACACGCTCGGCGTCCTCGGGCTCGGCGAGCTGCGGCAGCGGGTGCGCCGCGAGACCATGGATCTGGGTGCGATGCTCGCGTCAGGGACGCCACCCGCGGAGGAGGCGCTGCTCAAGGTTGCGAGCGTGCTGCTGTCGGTCGAAGACAGCCTCGACGATCAACTGGTGCGGCTGATCCTGCCATCCGCCACGCCGCCGCCCGGCGCCGAGTCCGACGATCTGGATTTCCGGCTGGTGAGCGAGGCGGTGCTGCGCGAGTGCAGCGTCAATCTCGCGCGCATCAAGGAAGCGATCTCGATCGCGGTCCAGAAGACCGGCGATGCGTCGCCCCAGGGGCTCGACAACGTCCCGCAGCTGCTGCGCGGAATCACCGCAGGCCTGTTGATGCTCGGCAAGAGCCGCGCCGCGGAGTTGATGGATTCCCTCGCGGTGCACGTCCGCGCGCTCGTCGAACCCGGAGCGATCCCGTCCGAGCCGCTGCGCCTCGAGCGCATCGCCGACGCGATCGTCAGCATCGAATATTACATGGAGACGATCCAGAGCGGCCGGAACGACCCGTGGTACATGCTCGACAACGCCGAGACCTGCGTGAAGGCCCTCGCCGAAGACCATGCGACGCGGCTACCGGCCGCGTCCGCGGGCCCGTCGGTCGGCGCCGAGGCGACGACGACCGTGAAGCTCGATGCTCGCGATACGAGGGTCGAAGCGCGCGACACGATCGTGCTGACGCCCGCCCCCGTGGCGTCCGTGCCCGCGGCGTCCGCGCCGTCGCCGGCGTCGGATGCGGCCCTCGACCCGCAGCTCGTCGAGCTGTTCATCGAGGAGGCCAAGGACGAAATGGCGGCGATCGGCCGGCGGTTCCCACTCTGGGAGCAGAATCCGATGGACGGCGATTCGCTCGCCGCGATGCGGCGCAGCTTCCATACGCTGAAGGGCAGCGGCCGGATGGTCGGCGCCCGCGTGATCGGCGATCTGGCGTGGTCGATCGAGAACCTGCTGAACCGGTTGATCGACAAGACGCTCACACGGACCCCCGAGATCATCGCGGTCGTGCGGGCCGCGATCGACGCGCTACCGCAGGTGATCGAACAGCTCGAGACCGGGCGACCGACGAGCGTCGCCGTCGATCAACTCATCGCTCGCGCCCATGCGACGGTTGCCGCGCCCCAAGCCGCCGGCGTGGTGATGGACGTCCACGCGGACGCGGCGGTCACGGCGGGCGCCGAACCGGAGCAAGACGGCGCGGCGGCCGGACGGGAGCCTGAGCCGGTGGTCGCCGCGACGGCCGGACCGACCGATGCGCACGAGTCCACGGCGGCTGCGTCCGCGACGATGGACCCGATGCTCCACGACATCTTCAGCAAGGAGGCGCAGACCCATCTCGCGGCGATCCGCCGGTACCTGCAGACCGAGCGGGGGCGCCTCGCCCCGCACGATCTCCCGGAGAGCATCTATCGTGCGGTTCATACCTTGTGCGGCAGCTCGAAGATGGCGGAGGCGCGCCACGGCATCCGCGTCACGGAGCCGTTGAACCAGTACCTGCGCAAGGCCTACGACAGCGGGCTCGGCCTGCCGGAGGCCGCGCTCGGCGTGCTCGAGGAGGCGGTGGCCGCGATCGAGAACGTCGTCGCGCACATCGACGAGTCGACGGTGTTCTTCGCCGAGCAACCGATGCTGCTCGAACGCATCGGCGCGCTGGACGCCGCGCTCGACGCCGAACTCGCGCGTGCCGCGGAGGATGCCGAGACCTCGCAGGTACTGCCGGCGGGGATCGCTGCGGCGGAGGTCCCCGCGCCGGCGCCCGCACCGGTGGCGCCGCCGCCATGCGACGAGTCCGCGACCCCGCCGGAAGCCTTCGACCGCGAGATCGCCGACATCTACAGCGAAGAAGCGACGGAGCTCCTCGAGAGCGCGCAGGCGTCGCTCGCGGCGTGGAGCGCCGACCGAAACGACAGGGCCCCGGTCGCCGAATTGCAGCGCCAGCTGCATACCCTGAAGGGCGGTGCGCGGATGGCCGGGATCGCGCCGATGGGAGATCTCAGCCATGAGCTCGAGACCCTGGTGATCCAGATCGCGAACGGCACCGTTCCCGCGACCGGATCCGCTCATGCGGTGCTGCAGACGAGCCTCGACGAACTCGCGCGGATGCGCGATCTCGTCAGCGCCGGCACCTGGCCCCGGGCGGCGGAGGCGCTGATCGGCCGCATTCGTGCGCTCGGCGCAGGCCTTCCCGAGCCGGTCGCGGCGACTGCCGCGGTGGCCGGGCCGGCGACGGTCGCGCCGATCACGGAGTCAGCTCCCGAAATCCGACTGCCGTCGCCGGAGGCGGTGACCGACGCGGTGTCGCCCGTGCCCGGCAGCGCGACGCCCGCCGCGGTCGAGCCGGTCATGCCGACGGGACCGGCGCTGCCGGATCTCGCGGCGTCGAGCCTCGAACTCTCGGTCGCCGCGATGCTGCCGGGTCGTGACAGCGCCCCGGTCGAACGCGCGGAGATGGCGCGCGTGGACGCGGACTTGCTCGACACGATGCTGAACAACGCCGGCGAGGTCAGCATCTTCCGTGCGCGGCTCGACCAGCAGGTCGGCTCGATCGACTTCAATCTCGCGGAGCTCGCGCGGACCGTGACGCGGTTGAAGGAACAATTGCGCGGCCTCGAGATCGAGACCGAGACCCAGGTTCTGCATCGGAATCCCGAGACCGACCCCCGCCGCGGGGGATTCGATCCGCTCGAGCTCGACCGTTACTCGGCACTGCAACAATACTCCCGCGCGCTCGCGGAGACCTCGAGCGACGTCGCGAGCATCCAGGGCTTGCTCGAGAGCCTCGTCCGCGAGGCGCAGAATCTCCTCGCGCAGCAGGCCCGGGTGATCACCGAGCTGCAGAACAGCCTGATGCGGACCCGGATGGTGCCCTTCCAACGGCACGTACAGCGGCTCACGCGACTCGTCCGACAGGCGGCGAACGACGCGGGGAGACGCGCCGAACTTACGGTCGACGGTGCCGCGGCGGAGCTCGACCGGCAGATGCTCGAGCGCATGGTGCCGCCGCTCGAGCACATGCTGCGAAACGCGGTCGTTCACGGAATCGAGAGCCCGGAGCGGCGAGCAGCGCTCGGCAAGCCTGAGGTCGGTCGGATCAGCGTGAGCCTCGAACGCGACGGGGCCGAGGTCGTGATCGTGGTCGCCGACGACGGCGCGGGCATCAACGTCGGCCTGATCCGTGACAAGGCGATCGCGCTCGGGCTCGCCGACCCGCAATCCCGCCTGACCGACGAGGAGGCGATGCAGCTGATCCTGGAGCCGGGCTTCAGCACCGCGGGGCGCGTGACCCAGGCGGCGGGCCGCGGCGTCGGCATGGACGTCGTCGCCACCGAGGTGAAGAAGCTCGGCGGCGGCCTGTTCATCGAGTCGACGCTCGACAAGGGCTCGCGATTCACGATCCGCCTGCCGTTCACGCTCGCGATCAGCCAGGCGCTGGTCGTGCGCGTCGGCGAGGAGACCTATGCGTTGCCGCTCGCGACGGTGGAAGGCGTCGTCCGTCTGCCGCGCAGCATCGTCGCGCGCCATCTCGGGCGCGACGGACCGCCGTTCGATTACGGCGGCCAGAAGTACCGGTTCCAGCATCTCGGTAATTTCGTCGGTCTCGGCGCGTCGCCGCTGCCGGAGGCCGACGTGTCGATGGCGGTCGTGCTGATCCGCGCCGGCGAGCACTCGACGGCGCTGGTGACGGACGAGCTGGTCGGCAGTCGTGAGATCGTCGTGAAATCGCTGGGACCGCAGATCTCCGCGATCCGGGGCATCGCCGGCGCGACCATCCTCGGCGACGGTCGGATCGTAATCATCCTCGACATGGGCGCGTTGGTGCGCTCGGAATGGCGGTCGCGACCGGCCGACACGGTGGCCGAGCCACGTGAGCGGCGCACCGTCGCGCTCGTGGTCGACGACTCGATCACGGTCCGCCGGGTGACGCAGCGGCTCCTCGAGCGCAATGGCATGCGGGTCGTCACCGCGAAGGACGGCGTCGAGGCGGTCTCGATCCTGCAGGACCTGAAGCCGGACGTGATCCTGCTGGACATCGAGATGCCGCGGATGGACGGCTACGAAGTGGCCGCGCACGTACGCAACGAGCCGCGGCTGCGCGACGTGCCGATCGTGATGGTGACCTCGCGGGTCAGCGAGAAGCATCGTGCGCGCGCGATCGAGCTCGGCGTCAACGACTATCTCGGCAAGCCTTATCAGGAAAGCCAGCTGCTCGATGCGATCGAGCCGCTGGTCAACCGCCGCAGCGCGGTCGGCCAGTGACGGCGGGAGCCGCGCATGTCCACCCTGCGTGACGAACTCTACAGCCTGCTGGTGCCGCTGGTCGGCGAGCGCTTGATCGTGCCGCGGGCCTGCGTCGCCGAGGTCATCGGCTTCCAGGCGCCCGCGCCGATGACCAACGCGCCGCCGTGGTACCTCGGGCTCGTGACCTGGAACGAAGTCCAGGTGCCGGTCGTTTCCTTCGAGGGCGCCTTGGGGCAGGCGATCCCGGTCGTGTCCGGGCGTACGCGGGTGGTGGTGTTCAACGCGATCGACGGGCAGCTGCAGTCGGGGTGTTTCGGGGTCCTGACACAGGGCTTCCCACAGCTCGTGCGGGTGAACGCCGACGTGATCCGCCCCGATCCGTCACGCGGATTTCCCGAGCGGGCGCCAGTGATATGCCAGGTCCGCATGGTCAACGAAACGCCGCTGATCCCCGACCTGCAACGGCTGGAACAGATGATCGCCGAGGAAACCTCGGTGCTCGGCTGATCGCGTGGACGAGCGGACGGCGGATCTGTTCGCGTTGCTGCGCGCGGTTCGCGCGCACCTCGTCGGACTGGGCGCGCCGGAACTCGAGCGCTTCCTCGACGCATGGCCCCGAAGGACGTCCGCGTCCGCGCCGCGAGGGCGTCGTCACGGACGCCCGTTGCGGGCCCTGCGCTTGCTGCCGCAGGCGCTGGCGCGCACCCGCCGGCTCGACCGACGTCTTGCGGCGGCGCTCGCGCGAGTGATGCCGGATCTGCGCTGGTGTCAGACCTACTCGAAGGCGCAGGTCGGCGCCCGATTCCTCGCGAACTACGCATGGACCGAGTTCCTCGGTCCCGCCGCGCCGGTCCGATCCTCGCGCTTGTCGGGGGGATTGCTGCTGCTCGGTCCCGAGACCCACTACCCGGGTCATCGCCATCCGGCCGAGGAGATCTACCTGCCACTTGCCGGCACGGCTGAATGGCAACGGGGGCGCGAGCCGTGGACCGCGCGCCCGCCGGGCAGCGCGGTGTTGCACGAGAGCGGCGTGATTCACGCGATGCGCACCGCGCGAGAGCCACTGCTCGCGCTCTACCTATGGCGCGGCGAGGGACTCGATCACAGCGCGTGGCTCGTTCAGGAAGGAGCCGCGGCCGGCTGAGGTGGTTTGACCGCGGGGATGCGATTTCGCTAAGGTAAGGCCGGAACCGTCGGCATTTGATCGCACGGATTTGCCGGCCCGCTGCGCACGCAGCCCGGCCGAAGCCGCCACCCGGTGTCGCGACGCGTTCCCCGGCTCACCGCCCGAGGATCGATCATGACCGGACAACCCGCTCCCCTGGGTCCTGGGCCATTCGCCGGATTTTCGGCGATGCTCGCCGGGGTCGCACGCGATGGGATCGCGCGGCTGATCGGCCCGAACGCCGGCCGACCGGTGCTCGGCGCGCTGAGCGCGGCGGATCTCGGGGTCGCGGCGGCGTTCCTGCTCGCCGCTCTCGCCGCGACCGGGATCGTCTGGGCTGCGCTGCGCGACGGTCGCCGCGGCGAGGCGTCGGGCCTGGGCGGTCACGTCGTCACCGCGGTGCGTAAGCCGCTCATCCTCGCGATCTGGATTGCCGGGACCTATTGCGCGCTGATCGCGCTCGTGGCTCGCGTGCCGGGCGCAGCCGGACCGTCGCTGCGCGGGATCGCGGACCGGCTGCTCGCGTTGGGTTTGTTCGCGGCGCTCGTGTGGGGCGCGCAGCGCGGCACCCGCGTGCTCGATCGATGGCTCGGGCTCTGGGCCGCGAAGACCAAGAGTCGCGTCGACGACGTGATCGCGATGCTGGTCGGCCGCAGCCTGCGGATCGTCGTGCCGGTGCTCGGTGTGATCTTCGGATTGCCGATCCTCGGCCTGCCGGCGAGATTCTCTGGTCTCGTCGCGACGGGCACGAGCCTGCTGCTCATCGTGGCGGTCGCGTGGGCGTTTTTCGAGGCGATCGGTGTCGCGGAACGGACGCTGCTCGCGCGCTTCGATCTCGGTGCGACGGACAACCTGCGCGCGCGCAAGGTCTACACGCAGGTGCACGTGATCGGGCGGACGATCCGCGTCGCGGTCGGCGTGTTCGCGGCGGCCTCGGTGTTGATGCTGTTCTCGACGGTGCGGGAATTCGGCACGAGCCTGCTCGCCTCGGCCGGGATCGTCGGCATCGTCGCCGGTATCGCGGCGCAGAAGCCGCTCTCGAACCTGTTCGCCGGGATCCAGATCGCGCTGACGCAGCCGATGCGGCAGGACGACGTCGTGGTCGTCGAAGGCGAGTGGGGCCGGATCGAGGAGATCACGCTCTCCTACGTCGTGGTGCGGATCTGGGACGATCGACGGCTGGTCGTTCCGCTCGGCTACTTCATCGAGAAACCGTTCCAGAACTGGACGCGCAGTTCCTCGGCGCTGCTCGGCTCGGTGTACGTCTGGGTCGACTATTCGTTTCCGGTGGAGCGCGGCCGCGAGGCGCTGAAGGGGATCATCGAGGACAATCCGCTCTGGGACGGACGCTTCTGGGGCCTGCAAGTCACCGACGCGAACGAGCGCTCGATGCAGTTGCGCGTGCTCGCGACCGCCGCCGATTCGTCGAGGTCCTGGGATCTGCGCTGCCAGATCCGCGAGCAGTTCATCGACTTCATCCAGCGCGCGCATCCGCGCAGCCTGCCACTGATCCGCGCCGAGACGGCGCCGTCCGCCTGAGCGCCCTCAGCGCGGATCCCGGGCGGCGGGGCCAGCCGGCCCGGCATCGCGCAGGTCGCCGAAGCGCGTTTGCAGCCACACCAGCGCCGCGATCGCGGCGGTCTCGGTGCGCAGGACCCGCGGCCCGAGGCGCACGCCCCGAAAGCCGGCGATGCGCAGGCCGTCGAGCTCCCGCGGATCGAATCCTCCTTCCGGTCCGACCGCGAAGTCGATCGCGATCGGCGCCGTCGCATGCTCCCACGCGACGTCCGCAGCGTACGGCACGGCGTCCGGATCGAACACCAACCGCGTGCCCGCGGATCCGATCGCGCCGAGGTGCTCGTCGAGGCTTCGCGGTGCGTCGATCGTCGGCATCCGGTTGCGGCCGGACTGCTCGCAGGCGGCCACCGCGATCGCGCGCCAGTGCGCCGTCTTGGCGTCGGCCTGCCCCGCGGTGATCTTGACCACGCTGCGGCGGCTGACCAAGGGCACGATGCGGGTGACGCCGAGCTCGGTCGCCTTCTGCACGATCCAATCCATCCGATCGCCGCGCGGCAGGCATTGCATCAGCGTGAGCGCGACCGGCGATTCCCTGTCGACGGTGCGCGCGGCGCCGATCGCGACCGCGACGCGTGTGCCGCGGACGGTCTCGATCCGCGATTCGTATTCACGGCCATCGCCGTTGAAGAGCACGACCGGATCCCCGTCACGCGCGCGCAGCACGCGCGCGACGTGTGCGGCGGCCGTCGCGGGCAGCTGCAGCAGGTCGCCCGACGCGAGCGGCCCGTCGACGTACAGACGGGTCAGTCGCACGTTGCGAGTTCGATGCCCTCGGCGGCGACGCTCGTGATCAAGTCGATGCCGGCCTCGTCGATCACGTAGGGCGGCAGGAAATAGATCACGTTGCCGAGCGGGCGCAAGAGCACGCCGCGGGAAAGCGCGTGCCGATAGACGCGCAGCCCCCGCCGTTCCTGCCATGGATAGGGTTCGCGGGTCGCTTTGGACTTCACCATCTCGATCGCGACGATCATCCCGCATTGCCGGACCTCGGCGACGTGCGGATGCGCCTCGAGCTCCCGCGCGCGCCGTCCGAGCCGGGCGGCCTTCGTCCGATTCGATCCCAACACGTCCGTCTCGGCGAACAGGTCGAGCGTCGCGAGCGCCGCGCTGCACGCAAGCGGATTGCCGGTGTAGCTGTGGGAATGCAGGAATGCGCGCTGCGACGTGTATTCGTCGTAGAACGCGTCGTAGACCTCCTCGTGGGTCATCACGACGGACATCGGCAGGAAGCCGCCGGTGAGCCCTTTCGACAGGCACAGGAAATCCGGCGTGATTCCCGCCTGCTCGCAAGCGAACATCGTGCCGGTGCGTCCGAATCCGACCGCGATCTCGTCCGCGATCAGGTGGACGCGGAAGCGATCGCAGGCCTCGCGCAGTCGCGAAAGATAGGCCGGGTGATACATCCGCATCCCGCCGGCGCATTGCACCAGCGGTTCGACGATCACCGCGGCGACCTCGTCGGCGTGCCGCTCGAGGATCCGTTCCATCGACTCGAAACGACGCAGCGAATGGCTCTCCCAGGATTCCCCGGGATCCCTTGCATGGCAGTCCGGCGACGGCGCCATGATCACGTCCATCAACATCGGCCGATAGAGCGATTTGTACAGGTCGACGTCGCCGACCGCGAGCGCGCCGAGCGTCTCGCCGTGATAGCCGTTCTCGAGCGCGACGAACCGGGTCTTGCGCGTGTTGCCGCGGTTGTGCCAATAGTGAAAGCTCATCTTGAGCGCGACCTCGACCGCGGCCGACCCGTTGTCCGCGAAGAAGCAGCGCCCGAGCCCCGGCGGTGCGAGCGCCACCAGGCGTTCGGCGACGCGGATCGCGGGCTCGTGGGTCATCCCCGCGAAGATCACGTGTTCCAGCGTCTGCGCCTGCCGCGCGACGGCCGCGGCGATGCGCGGGTTCGCATGTCCGAACAGGTTCACCCACCAGGAACTCACCGCGTCGAGATAGCGGTTGCCGTCGAAATCCTCGAGCCACACCCCTTCGCCGCGCCGGATCGCGATCGGCGGCAACGATTCGTGATCCTTCATCTGGGTGCACGGATGCCACAGGACACGCAGGTCGCGGGCAACCAGTCCGGGGTCGGTCGCGCCGGGCGCGGGCGGATCGGGACGGCGCGGGTTCATGATGCGAGGGATTTTCGCATATGCTGGTCCCGAAGGAGACGGGATGGAACGCACGCCGCCGCGATTGCCCGCGTATGAGGTCGATGCACGCGCCGGGCTGCTGCTCGGCGCGCGCGGACTGTGGTCGCCCAATTGCGATGCGCGTCCGGCCGGCGCGGCCCTCGATCTGATCGTCGTGCACGGCATCAGCCTGCCGCCCGGCGCGTTCGGCGGGCCGTGGATCGACCGGCTGTTCACGAACACGCTACCCCGCGAAGAGCACCCGTACTTCGCCGAGATCTGCGGCCTGCGGGTCTCCGCGCACCTGCTGATCCGCCGCGGCGGCGAGGCGGTCCAGTACGTGCGGTTCACCGAGCGGGCGTGGCACGCGGGGCGCTCCTGCTACCGCGGGCGCGAGGCATGCAACGACTTCTCGATCGGGATCGAGCTCGAAGGGGCCGATCGTATCCCGTACGAAGACGCCCAGTACCGCGTGCTCGCGCAGGTCATCGCGGCCCTGTGCGCCGCCTATCCGAGCCTGTCGCCGGAGCGGATCGTCGGTCACAGCGAGATCGCGCCCGGGCGCAAGACGGATCCCGGACCAGCGTTCGACTGGCCACGCGCGCGGCGGCTGATCGGGCTCGCGTGGAACCTCCGCGCCGATCAGTCGCGCGGCTGATCTTTCGACGCGCCGGCCGTCGTGCCGCGCCACAGCGATTCGCCACCTTTCTCGGCCCGCGCGGCGACGCGCGCGAGCACGAACAGCAAATCGGACAATCGATTCAGGTAGATCAACGCCTCGGCGGCCACGGACTCGGCGGCGGCGAGCGACCAGGCGCGCCGCTCGGCGCGCCGGCAGACCGTGCGGGCGAGATGGCAGGCGGATGCCGCCGGACCGCCCCCGGGCAGGATGAACTCCTTCAGCGGCGGCAGGGTCGCGTTGAACGCGTCGAGATCGCGCTCCAGGCGCTCGATCTGGGCCGGACCGATCACCCGGTGACCGGGGATGCAGAGCTCGGCGCCGAGATCGAACAGATCGTGCTGCACGCGCGTCAGGCACTCGCGGAGCGGGTCCGGCAACCCGGCGACCGCGAGCACCGCGCCGATCGCGCTGTTCGCCTCGTCGACGGTTCCGAACGCTTCGACGCGCGGATGGTCCTTGGGAACGCGGGTGCCGTCGCCCAAGGCCGTCGTGCCGTCGTCGCCCGTGCGCGTATAGATCTTGCTCAATCGGTGTCCCATCGGGTGGCCTGCGGGTTGCGGTCGGGGCTCGGACGGTAGGCGGCGGGCGCCATTTCTGTCAAGGTGAGCGCCGGCGGGTCGACCGGTCGTCGGTGCGGTTCTCGCCGGGGAGTGCACCGTGGGATGAAGCCTTCGCCCGAATTGCAGGCCGCGCTCGACGCCGCGGCCGCCGCCGCCGAGATCGCGCGCGCGCTGTACCGGCGCAACCTCGACGTCCGCCTGAAGGAGGACAAATCGCCCGTCACCGAGGCCGACTGGCGATGTGAGGTCGCGATCCGCGAGATCCTCGCGGCACGGTTTCCGGGCCACGGATTCCTCGGCGAGGAGACGGGCGGCAGCGAGACCGGTGCCGAAAGTCTGTGGCTCGTCGACCCCATCGACGGCACCAAGGCGTTCATCCGCGAATATCCGATGTTTTCCACGCAGATCGCGCTGATGCGCGCCGGCCAGATCGTGCTCGGGGTCTCCAGCGCGCCGGTCTACGGAGAGCTTGCGTGCGCCGAGCGGGGCTGGGGCGCGTACCTGAACGGCGAACGGCTCTCGGTGAGCGACGTCGCGGTGATCGACGACGCGGCGCTCTCCGCGGGGAATCTACGCACGCTCGCGCGCGGCGATCGCTGGTCCGCGTACGGCGGCCTGGTCGCGCGGGTCGCGCGGATCCGCGGCTACGGGGATTTCCTCCACTATCACCTGCTCGCCGCCGGCAAGATCGACGCGGTCATCGAGAGCGACGTGAACGTGCTCGACATCGCGGCCGCGGCCGCGATCGTCGCCGAAGCCGGCGGCCGGTTCACCGATCTCGAGGGCCGGCCGATCACGCTGGCATCGACCACCGTGCTCGCGACCAACGGACGATTGCACGACGCGGTGTTGCGGGCCCTGCGCGCCGAACCGTGAGTGGCGGACTCAGGGCTGCAGGCGGGTCGCCCGCCAGTCGCCCGCCGCGGATCGCGTCCAGCGGGCGCGATCGTGGATCCGGAAATCGCCTTCGACCCAGAGTTCCACGGCCTCGATCCGCAAGCGATATCCCCCCCAATGCTCCGGCCGGGGCACGTCGGCGGTGATCGACTCCGGTTCGGGCGCGCCCGGGCCGGCGTACGGGATCCCGAAGCGTCGCGCGGTCGACGCCACCTCGGCGATCAGCGCCGCGCGCGACGCCACCGGCTCGCTCTGGCGGCTCGCCCAGGCAC
>JAJXYU010000247.1 GCA_021780395.1 Pseudomonadota bacterium | reverse complement strand
AGGACCCGCACAAGATCGAGCAATTCGTCCGGGCGGTGCGCGATGCGGCGGCCCGGCTGGAGACGGACCCATGACGAGTGCATCAGGTGCCGACGCGACTGCCGCGGCGGCCGTTCCGGATCGGCGCGGCCGCTTCGGTCCGTTCGGTGGCCGCTACGTGCCGGAGACCTTGGTCGCGGCGCTCGACCGGCTGCAGGCCGGCGTCGATCGGTATCTCTCCAATGCGGATTTCCAGGCCGAGTTCCGCGGTGAACTCGCGACCTGGGTCGGACGGCCGACCGCGCTGACCCATGCGTCGACGCTGAGCCGCCGCTGGGGCGCCGAGGTCTGGCTGAAGCGCGAGGACCTCGCTCATACGGGCGCGCACAAGATCAACAATGCGGTCGGGCAGACCTTGCTCGCGAAGCGGCTCGGTGCGAAGCGCATCATCGCCGAGACCGGCGCGGGCCAGCATGGCGTCGCGAGCGCCGCCGCCGCGGCGCGCCTCGGCCTGCCGTGCACGGTGTACATGGGCGCGGTCGACGTCGAACGTCAGGCGCCGAACGTCGGCCGGATGAAGCTGCTCGGTGCGACCGTGGTGCCGGTCACGAGCGGCGACGCGACCTTGCGGGTCGCGATCGACGAAGCGCTGCGGGATTGGGTCGCGGATCCCGAGGGCACTTACTATTCGATCGGATCCGCGGTCGGACCGCATCCGTATCCTTATCTCGTGCGTGAATTGCAGGCCGTGATCGGGCGCGAAGCGCGCGCCCAGATGATCGAACGGACCGGCGCGCTGCCGGACGCCGCGTTCGCGTGCGTCGGCGGCGGCTCGAACGCGATCGGCTTGTTCCATCCGTTCCTCGCGGATGCCAGCGTGCACCTGGTCGGCGTCGAGGCCGGCGGCCGCGGCGCGGGACTCGGCGACAACGCCGCGTCGCTGACCTACGGAACCCCCGGTGTCCTGCAGGGGAGCTACACGCTGATCCTGCAGGACGAGCACGGCCAGGTGCGCGAGACGCATTCGGTCTCCGCCGGTCTCGATTATTCGGGGGTCGGCCCGGAACACGCGTATCTGCTGCGGACGGGGCGGGTCGCGTACGAAGCGGCGACCGACGCCGAGGCGCTCGACGCGCTGGTCGAGTGCGCGCGCCATGAAGGCATCCTGCCGGCGATCGAGACCGCGCACGCATTCGCCGGCGCGCGGCGCTACGCCGCGACGCATCCCGGCGCCCGGATCCTGATCGGCTGCTCGGGACGCGGCGACAAGGACATGCCGATCCTGCAGCGGACGGTGCTTGAGGGCCTCGCATGAGCGTCGCGCCGCATGACCGGATCAGCGCCGCGATCGCGGCCGCCCGTCGCGGCGGCCGGACCGCGCTGGTCGGATTCCTGACGGCCGGCTTCCCGCGCCGGGATCGGTTCCGCGCCGACCTCGCGGCGGTCGCCGCAGCCGCCGACGTCGTCGAGGTCGGCGTGCCGTTCAGCGACCCGATGGCCGATGGCACGACGATCCAGCGGGCGAGCTTCGCCGCGCTCGCGAACGGCGTGACCTTGCCGTGGATCCTCGGCGAGGTCGCCGCGGTCAGTGCCGCGGGCGGCGCGCCGATCCTGTTGATGAGCTATCTGAATCCGCTGCTCGCCTTCGGGCTCGAGCGCCTGCCGCGGGCGGCCGCCGCCGCCGGGGTCGCCGGGTTCATCGTGCCCGACCTGCCGTTCGAGGAACGGATGGAATTGCAGGGCGCGCTCGATCGCGAAGGGCTCGCGCTCGTGCAAATGGTCACGCCGGTGACGCCGCCGCAGCGTCTCGAGCGGCTCTGCGCCGAGGCCCGGGGCTTCGTCTACGCGGTCACGATGACGGGCACCACCGGCGCATCGGCCGAAGTCCCGGCGGACGTGCTCGCCTACATGGACCGGGTGCGTCGCGCGGCGCCGGTCCCGGTGTGTGCCGGGTTCGGCATCCGCACGCGCGACCAGGTCGCGCGGTTCGCCGGTCACGTCGACGGCGTCGTGGTCGGATCGGCGCTGGTCGAGGCGCTCGAGCGCGGCGAAGACCCGCGAGCGTTCCTCGCGTCGCTGCGCTGATGCGGCGGGCGGGAAGCGCCCGGCGGCGGTCGCGATGAAGCGCGTGTATCGCGCGGCGACGCTGGTCGACGTCGCGCACGCCCGGAACCTCTTGACCGTGGCCGGGATCCCGAGCGAGATCCGCAATCAGTTCCTCGCCGGCGCGGCGGGCGACCTGCCGATGTTCGAGACCTGGCCGCAGCTGTTCGTCGATGAGATCGACGAGGCGCGTGCGCTCGGGGTGCTGCGGCGCGCGCAGCGGCCGGTCGAGGGCGAGGCCTGGACCTGCCGGGACTGCGGCGAACGGCTCGAACCGCAGTTCACCGCGTGCTGGCGCTGCGGGCGGGAGGCCGACGCGCCGCCGCGCTGAGCGAAGCGGCGCTCAGCCGTTCGTCTTGGGCCGTGTCCAGCGCAGGCGCGCGAAGATCGCGGCGCCGGCGAGGAGCTGTGCCCAGCCGACCGCCGGGAACCGCGCGGTCGCCGCGAGCCAGATCAGACCCGCGAGCCAGAGCACGCCGCCGAGGATCGCCGTGTCCCGGCGGGACTCGAGCCGGCGCAGCTCCTCGCGCAACTCGGCGAGCCCGGCGCTCTCGACCGGCCAGCGGAAGCCGTCGTCGGCCGCGGCGCGGATCCCGGTCTTCACGATCTTCGGGACCTGCTTCAGGGTCTCGATCGCATCGGGGAGTTGCGTGCGCATCGCGCGGAGCAGGGTTCGCGGACTCGCGCGGTCGCGCATCCACGCGCGCAGGATCGGCTGCGCGGTCTTCCACAGGTCGAGCTCCGGATACAGCTGGCGCCCGAGCCCCTCGATGTTGAGCAGCGTCTTCTGCAGCAGGATCAGCTGCGGCTGGATCCGCATGTCGAAGCGCCGCGCGGTCTCGAACAGGCGCAGCAGCACCTGCGCGAACGAGATGTCCTTCAGCGGCTTGTTGAAGATCGGCTCGCAGACCGTGCGAACCGCCGACTCGAGCTCGCTGACCCGCGTGCCGCTCGGCACCCAGCCGGATTCGACGTGCAGCGCGGCGACGCGCGCGTAGTCGCGGTCGAAGAACGCCATGAAGTTCTCGGCGAGGTAATGCTGGTCGCGCGGCTCGAGCGTGCCGACGATCCCGAAGTCGACGGCGGCGTAACGGGGATTCTCCGGGTCGTCCACCTGCACGAAGATGTTCCCCGGATGCATGTCCGCGTGGAAGAAGTTGTGCCGGAACACCTGCGTGAAGAAGATCTCGACGCCGTTCTCGGCGAGCTTCGGGATGTTCGTGCCGCGCGCCCGCAGCTCCTCGATGCGGTTGACGATGATCCCGTGGATCCGCTCCATCACCATCACGTCCGGCCGGCACAGGTCCCAGTAGACCTCGGGGACGTACAGCAGGTTCGAGCCCTGGAAATTGCGCTTCAGCTGCGATGCGTTGCCCGCTTCGCGCATCAGATCGAGTTCGTCGAGGATCGTCTTGCGGTATTCCTCGACGACTTCGCGCGGCCGCAGGCGCCGGGCCTCGCCCCAGTACTGGTCGGCGAG
>JAJXYU010000144.1 GCA_021780395.1 Pseudomonadota bacterium | reverse complement strand
CGGTAGAGCGTCTGCAGCCATCCGAACGCCGCGCCGAACGTCACGGTCCGCGTCGCGCGCCAGCGCAGGCTGTTCTCGACCCCGTAGGAATAGCCGGATCTCGCGTTCCCCGTGTAGAACACGAACGTGTTCGGATCGTCGGCGACGAGCTGCGTGCCGGTCTTCAATTGCGGCGACTGGCGGCGCATGTAGAAGATCGACGTGTCGGCCTGCACCCGGCCGCGATCGGCCACGACCTTGTGGCCGATCTCGTAATCGATCAGCGACTCGGAGCCGAACGTGCGCTCGCCGGTCGGCAGTCCCTGGCTCAGGTTGAAACCGCCCGCCTTGTAGCCCCGCGAGATCAATGCATACAGATGCTCGTCGGGCCGCAGCGCATAGTCGAGCGACAGGTGCCCGCCCCACAGCGCGTAGGACGGCGCGAACGCGTTGCTCGTCGACGGCGCACCGAGATTGGTCGTCAGGTCGTGATATCGGGTCGTATGCCGCTCGCCGCGCACGCCGACCGACCATCGCGTGCGCGAGCCGAGTTCGCCGCCGAGCTCGCCGTACAGGGCGACGTTGCTGGCGCGGTAACGGCTCGTCAGCACCGAATCGGTCGTCGACGCGTACTGCTGTATCGGATCGACATACACGCCGAGATTGGTGTCGCTCAGGCCTTCGCGCATCTGGAACCCGTAGACGCCGACGAGCCAGTCGATCCCCGGCCCGGGCTGCGACGCGAGTCGCAGCTCGAGGCTCCGGGTCGTGCGGTTCCGGGCTTGGAACTCGCTGTACTGGTAGGTATATGGTGCCCAGAGGAGTTCGTTCCCCCAGTCGCCATCGTAACCGTAGCCGATCAGCGACCGCGCATACGTCGCGATCGCGGTCAACGTCGCCGCGTGCCAGCCGCGGTAGATCGAATGCAGGGACACGCCGGTCGAGTGTTGCACGTCCTCGCCCGGCTGATCGGACTCGGTCGTGCGCGAGTTGTCGATCGCCCAGGCATCGTAGCCGTTGTTGATCGCGACGTGCAGCACCGTCAGGTCGACCCGTAGGTTCCGATCCGGCCGGTAACGCCAGCGGCCGCGCAGCGTCGTTTCGTCGCGGTTGTTGGTGTTGTTCCGATGCAGGTAGACGTTCGTGTAGAAGCCGTTGCTGACGTAGCGCTGCGCGGCGATGCGAAACGCCGAATCGAGCGCCGGGACCGGCCCGGTGAGCACCGCGCCGTACGACCGCGTGCCGTAGTCGCCGGCGCCGACTTCGACCCGTCCCCCGAATCGGTCGGAGGGTGCCTCGCTCTGGACGACGATCAGTCCGGCGAGCGCATTGGCCCCGTCGATCGTCGCCTGCGGGCCGCGCAGCACCTGGATCCGCGCCACGTCGAACAGGGTCGCGGCGGAGCCGAGACCGCTGAAATCGATGTCGTCGATGATGAAGCCGACCGACGGGTTGGGCGCGCCCTGATACTGCTCCAGTTCGCCGATTCCGCGGATCTGGAAATAACGCGGCCGTGACGTGTCCCCGGACCAGTTGAGGTCCGGCACCAGCGGCAGCACGTCCTCGAAATGCTGCTCGCCGGCGGTGCGCAAGGTATGCGCGCCGAGTACGGTCGCGCTGCCCGCGAGATCGACGTCCGACACCGCGCGCAACGTCGCGGTCACGACGATCTTCTGCAGGGAATCTCTATCGGGATGGGTGGTCGATGACGCCGTCCGCGCTTGCGCGCATAGCAGCACCGACGACGCGCAGCAGATCAGGACAGCGGCCCGCCGGGCCGTTCGCAGTCGAGGCATCGCTCCCTCCGCCGGTATTAACCGGATCAGGTTCTATGGGTTTGCCGCGAGGCGCGTGATCGCGCCCATCCGGCATCTCAGGCCCCCAAACGAAGGGACCACCCCAGCGGTGCGTACTATACGCGTGCGCCCGGGCGAGCGCAGCCGTGCCGTCTCAGATCAGGGTGTGCAGTGCGCCGGCCAGGCCTCCGAGCACGAGGACGGTGACCGCAAGGAACGAGAGTCCGAAACCCGGGCCACGCTTCGCCGGGTCGCGCACGTACGCGGCCGAATACAGCTCCCGGCCGAGCAGGTACAGGACGCCGATCGCCGCGGCCCAGCGCGGATCCAGATAACGGCTGAACAGGTACAAGCCCGGCAACAGCACGATCAGCTGCTCGAGCGTGTTCTGCTGGACGCGGAAGCGGCGCTCGAAGATCTCGTGACCCGTGACCGCCGGCGCTCTTACTCCGTAGCGTTCGCGCGCGGCGCCGACCTTGAGTCCGAAGACGAGGTACTGCAGAACTGCGAGGGCGGTCACGATATCGACGTACGTCATGGATGTTCCTCCGCGGATGCGGGATTCTATCAGCCCAGAACGTGACGAGACCTCCCGTGAAAGCTGCCCACACCGGGACCCGCGGTTATGCTTGCCTGGCCGAAATCGAAGCGCCGCCGGCGCGCGTCTGGCGTGCATTGACCGAACCCGCGCTGGTGCGGATCTGGTCTGGAGCCGAGGCATGGATCGACGCGCGCGCCGGTGGCGAGTACCGGGTCGGCGACGGCGAGCGATGCCGGGAAGCGCGGATCGACGTCTACGAACCAAATCGCCGGCTGCGCCTGATCTACTTCGCCGAACGCGGGATGCCGCCGAGCGCGAGTGCGATCGTCGATGATTTCCTGCTCGACTCGCGCAAGGGACCCGGCCGGACGTCGCTGCGCCTGCTCGGCTCCGGGATCTGCGAGGCCGCCGCCTGGGACGCGTTCTACAAGCGCGTGCGGGTCGGCTGGGAGCGGGGGATGGCCCGGTTGAAGGTCGCGCTCGAGAAGCCCCCGCGAATGCGCCCACTGCCGCGGCCGCCGGCCGAGCCGCCGCTTCCCGGTCTCGACTATTGACCGATCCGATCGCGCGGCACCGGCCACGCTTGATATCCTAAGACCCCGCCCGCAGGTTCCGGCGACGGAGGAAAGGTTCGCATGTTGGGCTTTCTGATTCGCGCCGCGATCGCTGCGCTCGGCCTGTGGATAGCGACCGCGTGGGTGCCGGGCATCACGATCGACGGTCCGGCGACGCTCCTGTTCGCCGGGGTGCTGCTCGGCGTCGTCAACGCGGTCGTCCGGCCGATCGCGATCCTGTTGACGCTGCCGATGACGGTGTTTTCGCTGGGACTGTTCCTGCTGGTGATCAACGCGGGGATGGTCGCGCTGGTCGCGTGGATGCTTCCCGGCATGCACGTTGCGAGTTTCTCGGCGGCCTTTTGGAGCGCGTTGATCGTCAGCATCGTGAGCATGATCGGCTCGTGGTTCATCGGGCCGCGTGGCCGGATCCAGATCATCGTGCGGCGCGATTGAAGCCCCGGTGGGCGCGCGCGCTCAACCGGCGCCCGGCTCGCTCCCACCACGCCGCCCGTACCGGCCCGCCTGGCTGCGCGTCAACAGCAGCAGTCCCGCGATCACCGTCGCCATCCCGGCGATCTGCCGGCGGGTCATGGTTTCGTGCAGGAAACGCCAGCCGAGGAAGGTCGCGATCGTCGGGTTCACGTAGCTGTAGGTGCCGATCACCGTCGGCGTCGTGTTGACCGCGAGCCAACCGTAGGCGG
>JAJXYU010000016.1 GCA_021780395.1 Pseudomonadota bacterium | reverse complement strand
CGAGCGCCTCGTCGCCGCGTGGCGTGCGGCGCCGCGCCGGCTGGTCGCGCGGCGCACCGCGTCGGGTGCCGGCGCGCCGCTGATCCTGCCGCGCCATTTGTTCGGCGTCGCGACCCGCGTGGACGGCGACTCGGGACTGAAGGATCTGGCGCGTGCGGTCGCGCCCGACCGCCGGCGCCTCGTCCCGATGGACTCAGCCGCGAGCGACGTCGACGTGACCGCCGACCTGCGCGCCGCCCGCCGGCGCTGGCGGGGGCTCGTTCAGGCGCGGCGAAAGTAACCCGCGAACGCGTCGATCGCGGCTGCGACGTCCGCGCGCGAGACCTGCAGGTGGGTCGCGAGCCGCGTGCGCTCGGCGACGGTCGCGAGGATCCCTGAGGTTGCGAGCGCCTCGCGCAGCGGCACGACGTCGCCGCGCGGGATCGCGACATACACGAGGTTCGTCTGCGGCGGCGGTGCGTCGAGACCGAGTTCGCGCAAGCCCTCGGCGAGCCGCGCGGCGTTGTCGTGATCCTCCGCGAGCCGCGCGACGTGGTGCTCGAGCGCGTAGAGCCCGGCGGCCGCGAGCACGCCCGCCTGGCGCATCCCGCCGCCGAGCGCCTTGCGCCAGCGCCGCGCCGCGTCGATGAACGGCGCGCTGCCGAGGAGCAGCGTGCCGACCGGCGCGCCCAAGCCCTTCGACAGACACAGCGACACCGAATCGAAACCCGCGACCGCGACGGTCTCGGGGACGCCGAGCTTCACGATCGCGTTGTAGAGCCGCGCACCGTCGAGATGGGTCGCGAGCCCGCGCGCATGCGCGAACGCGGTGGCCTCGCGCAGATAATCGAGCGGCAGCACGCGCCCGCCGATCGTGTTCTCGAGCGCGAGCAGCCGCGTGCGCGCGAAATGCACGTCCAGGGGCTTGATCGCCGCCGCGATCCGCGCCAGATCGATCGTGCCGTCCGGCTCGTTCTCCAGCGGCTGCGGCTGGATGCTGCCGAGCACCGCGGCGCCGCCCTGTTCGTACCGGTACGTGTGGGCTTCCTGACCGACGAGGTACTCATCCCCCCGGCCGCAGTGCGCCATCAGCGCGGCGAGATTGCTCTGCGTACCGGTCGGAAAGTACAGCGCCCGTTCGAAACCGAAACGCGCCGCGGAGTGCGCCTGCAGCCGGTTCACGGTCGGATCGTCGCCGTACACGTCGTCGCCGACCTCGGCGGCCGTCATCACGCGGCGCATCGCGTCGGTCGGCCGGGTCACGGTGTCGCTGCGCAGGTCGATCGGGGTGCGGGTCATCGTCGGGGCCGCCGTGCGAGGGGGATCGGATTTGATTAGACTAGCAAATCCGAAACGGCATGACGTGGCGCGCCCGTGAACGACCTGCACCGAGCGGACGATCCTTCCGACTACCAGAGCGGTTTCGACAACGAGTTCGCGGCCGAGGCGCTGCCCGGCGCGCTGCCGCGCGGACGCAACTCGCCGCAACGCTGTGCGTACGGACTCTACGCCGAGCAGATCTCCGGAACCGCGTTCACCGCGCCCCGCCACGCGAACCGCCGATCCTGGCTCTACCGGATCCGGCCCTCGGCGATGCACGGCGAGTTCGCCGCGCTCGCGCACGCCGGGCTCGCCGATCCCTGCGCCTTCCCGCCGTCCGCGCCGAACCGCCTGCGCTGGGATCCGCTCGCGCTGCCGGCGGCGCCGACCGACTTCGTCGACGGACTGGTCACCGTCGCCGGGACCGGCTCGGCGGAGGCACAGACCGGCTGTGCGATCCATCTGTACGCGGCGAACCGGCCGATGCAGGGTCGGTTCTTCTGCTGCGCCGACGGCGAGTGGCTGATCGTCCCCGAGCACGGCACGCTCGCGATCGCGACCGAGTTCGGCCGCCTGGTGGTCGAGCCTTGCGAGATCGCGGTGATCCCGCGCGGCGTGCGCTATCGCGTGGAGCTGCGCAGCGAGCACGCACGGGGCTACGTCTGCGAGAACTTCGGCGCGCCGCTGAAGCTGCCCGACCTCGGCCCGATTGGTGCGAACGGACTCGCGAATCCCCGCGACTTCCTCGCGCCGCGCCCGCGCTATGAGGACGCCGAGGGGCGCTTCGAGCTCGTGCAGAAGTTCCTCGGGCGCCTGTGGTCCGCACCGATCGACCACTCGCCGCTCGACGTCGTGGCATGGCACGGCAACCACGTGCCGTACAAATACGATCTGCGACGCTTCAACGTGATCGGCTCGATCTCCTACGATCACCCGGATCCGTCGATCTTCCTCGTGCTGCACTCCCCGAGCGACACCCCCGGCACGAGCAACCTCGACTTCGTCGTGTTCGCGCCGCGCTGGCTGGTGATGCGCGACACGTTCCGCCCGCCGTGGTTCCACCGCAACGTCGCGAGCGAGTTCATGGGCCTGATCCACGGCGTGTACGACGCGAAGGCCACGGGCTTCGTCCCCGGCGGCGCGTCCCTGCACAACTGCATGAGCGGCCACGGCCCCGACGCGCAGACCTTCGCGAAGGCCTCCGCGATCGACACCGGCGTTCCGCAGCGGCTGGAGGACACGATGGCGTTCATGTTCGAGAGCCGCACCGTGCTCAAGCCCTCGCCCGCGGCGCTCGCGGGCCGGCCCGCGCTGCAGGCCGGCTACGGCAACTGCTGGTCCGGGCTCGAGAAGCACTTCGACCCGGAGCGGCCATGATCGCGACGAACCCGACCCACGATCCGGCCGCCAGGAGCTGGGTCGCCTCGGCGAACGGCCACCGCGATTTCCCCGTCCAGAACCTGCCGTTCGCGGCATTCCGGCGGCGCGAGCGGGGCGAGGCATTTCGCGGCGGCGTCGCGATCGGCGACGAGATCCTCGACCTCGCGGCGCTCGCGCGCTCGGTGCCGTTCGACGGCGCGGCTGCGCGAGCGCTCGAGGCGGCGGCGCAGCCGACGTTGAACGCGCTGATGGCGCTTGGATCCTCCGACTGGAGCGCGCTGCGCGCGGCGCTGTTCGAGGCGCTGCGCGAGGGATCCGCGCGGCAGGCGACGCTGATCGATTGCCTCGTGCCGCAGGCCGAGGCCGAGTACGCCCTGCCCGCGACGATCGGCGACTACACCGATTTCTATGCGTCGATCCACCACGCGACCGCGGTCGGGCGGCTGTTCCGGCCGACGAACCCGCTGACGCCGAACTATCGCTGGCTGCCGATCGGCTATCACGGTCGAGCCTCCTCGGTACAGGTCTCGGGCACGGCGTTTCGCCGGCCGCTGGGACAGCGCCTGCCGCCGGCGCGCGAGACGCCGGTGTTCGGGCCGAGCGAGCGGCTGGATTTCGAACTCGAGGTCGGGATCTTCGTCGGGCCCGGCAACCCGTCGGGCGAGGCGATCCCGATCGCCGCCGCCGAGCGGCACGTGTTCGGGCTGTGCCTGCTGAACGATTGGTCCGCGCGCGACGTGCAGGCGTTCGAGTACCAACCGCTCGGCCCGTTCCTCGCGAAGAACTTCGCGACCACGATCTCGCCGTGGATCGTCACGCTCGAGGCACTCGCCCCGTTCCGCACGCCCTGGGCGCGCCCGGCGACCGATCCGCCGCCGCTCGCCTATCTCGACGATCCGGCGATGCGC
>JAJXYU010000236.1 GCA_021780395.1 Pseudomonadota bacterium | reverse complement strand
AGTCCGGTCGAATCCGCCGCTTCGCGCACAGCCGATCGAGCACCGCGACCTTGTCCGCGGCGCCCTGCACGACGTCATCGACGCCGAGTTCGCGCATCCGCCGGGTGACCGCCGCGCAACGTCGCCCGCTGATGACCGCGACGTCGACGCCGGCGGCCCGCAGGAGCTTCATGCCATGGCCGTCGCGGACGTGGAAGACCTTCAGCGTCTCGCCGCGCGCGCCGAAGTACAAGCGGCCGTCGGTGAGCACCCCGTCCACGTCGAGCACGAGCAACTCGATCTTCGCGAGCGGTGTCGGCCGGCGGGTGCTCATACGACGCCCGCGCGCATCAGGTCGTGGACGTTGAGCGCACCGACGACCCGGTCGTCCGAGTCGACGACGAGCAGCGCGGTGATCCGATGTCGCTCCATCGACAACAGCGCCTCGGCGGCCAAGGTGTCGGAGCGCACCGTCTTCGCGTCGTGGGTCATCACCGCGGCGATCGGTGTCGCGCGCAGATCGACCTCGCGGTCGATCGCGCGGCGCAGGTCGCCGTCGGTGAACACGCCGATCGCACGATCCGCACGGTCGACGATCGCGGTCATCCCGAGACCCTTGCGCGACATCTCGAGCAACCCGTCGGCGAGCGAGGTCTCGGGCGCGACGCGCGGCACGTCCGCGCCGGTCCGCATCACGTCCGCGACCCGCAGCAGGAGCCGCCGCCCGAGATTGCCGGCCGGATGCGACCTCGCGAAGTCCTCCTCGGTGAATCCGCGGGCCTTCAACAACGCGACCGCGAGCGCATCGCCGACCGCGAGCGCGGCGGTCGTGCTCGCGGTCGGGGCGAGATTCCAGGGGCAGGCCTCCGCCGGGACGCCGATCTCGAGGTGCACCGTCGCGGCGCGCGCGAGCGTCGATTGCGCGTTGCCGGTCAAGGCGACGAGCGGCACGCCGAGCCGCTTGATCACGGGCACGATCGTGAGCACCTCGTCGGTCTCGCCGGAGTTCGACAGCGCGAGCAGCACGTCGTCGCGGGTGATCATCCCGACGTCGCCGTGGCTCGCCTCCGCCGGGTGCACGAAGAACGCGGGCGTGCCGGTGCTCGCAAGGGTCGCGGCGATCTTCCCCGCGACGTGACCGGACTTTCCCATGCCGGTGACGACCACGCGGCCGCGGCAATCGAGGCAGACGTGGCAGGCTCGTGCGAACGCCGCGCCGATCCGCGGCAGCTGGGCGCGCAAGCCGTCGATTTCGACCGAAATCGCCCGTCGCGCGGCCTCGATCAGCTGCTCGTCGGTGAACGCTGGATGCATGCCGCGCATGATAGCGCGTTCCCGACCGGCCGCGGCTGCACCCGGCCGGCGCTTCTCTTGTAAACTGCGCGCATCCGTCAGGAATCCCGGGAGGCGACGATGAACCCGCAACAGGTGGCCGAGCTGATCCGCACCGGCCTCGCCGGCAGCCGCGCGACCGTCGTCAGCGACGACAACGTTCACTTCGAGGCGACCGTCGTCGCCGACGCGTTCGCCGGCAAGCGTCCGCTGCAACGCCACCAGATGGTGTACGCGACGCTCGGCGCGGCGATGGGCAACGAGATCCATGCGCTCGCGCTCAAGGCCTACACCAGCGCCGAGTACGCGGCGCTCGGGCACCGCTGACCTCGCCGCCGGCCCGACCGGCCTCCCGACCCACGGAAGCATCGACTCTTGGACAAGCTGCAGATTCATGGCGGTGTCGCGCTGGACGGCGAAGTGCGCATCTCCGGCGCGAAGAACGCGACCTTGCCGATCCTCGCGGCCTGCCTGCTCGCGGACGGCCCGGTGATCGTATCGAACGTCCCGCACCTGCAGGACGTGACCACGATGATCGAACTGCTCGGGCGGATGGGCGTGTCGGTGACGATCGACGAGAAGATGCGCGTCGAAGTCGACGCATCGACGATCCGGGAGCGGGTCGCGCCGTACCAGCTGGTGAAGACGATGCGCGCGTCGATCCTCGTCTTGGGGCCGTTGCTCGCGCGCTTCGGCGAGGCGGACGTGTCCCTGCCGGGCGGCTGCGCGATCGGCGCGCGCCCGGTCAACATCCATGTCGCGGGCCTGCAGGCGATGGGCGCGGACATCCACATCGAGAACGGCTACATCAAGGCGCGCGCGAGCCGCCTGCGAGGCGCGCGGTTCGTGCTCGAGACGGTCACCGTGACCGGCACCGAGAACCTGATGATGGCCGCCGCGCTTGCCGAAGGACGCACGGAGCTCGAGAACGCCGCGCGCGAGCCCGAGGTCGTCGATCTCGCGAATTTCCTGAACGCGATGGGCGCGAAGATCCAGGGAGCGGGCAGCGACACGATCGTGATCGACGGCGTCGAACGCCTGCACGGGACAGCGTACGAGGTGCTCCCGGACCGCATCGAGACCGGTACCTACCTGGTCGCCGGGGCGATCACCGGCGGCCGGATCCGCGTCAAGCACACCCGACCCGATCACCTCGACGCGGTGATCGGGAAGCTCCAGGAGGCGGGGGCCCGGGTGGACGTCGGTGAGAACTGGATCGAGATCGACATGCGCGGGCGCCGGCCGCGCGCGGTCGACATCCGCACCGCGCCGTACCCGGCTTTCCCGACCGACATGCAGGCACAGTTCGCGGCGTTGAACGCGGTCGCGACCGGCGTCGGGACGATCATCGAGACGATCTTCGAGAACCGCTTCATGCACATGCTCGAGATGCGGCGGATGGGCGCGGAGATCCGTCTCGAAGGCAATACGGCGATCATCAAGGGGGTGGAACGCTTGACCGCCGCGCCGGTGATGGCGACCGACCTGCGCGCATCGGCGAGCCTGATCCTCGCAGGGCTCGTCGCCGAAGGCCGCACCGAGATCGAGCGGATCTACCACATCGATCGCGGCTATGAAGCGATCGAGGAGAAGTTCCAGGCGCTCGGTGCGCGGATCCGTCGCACGCCGGGCTGACGCGGCGGCGGGACCTCGAGCGGCGCGTCATGGCCCGGTCAGCGCGCGACGTCCGGACCGGCGCGCGGTGTCGTGGCCCGCGCGCGGCCTCCGGGTCAGCGCGCGGTGCCGCCGTCCGGCCGCTCGATCACCTTGAATCGAACCGTGAACGGCCGAGTGCCGTGCTGGCC
The DNA here is from genome assembly GCA_021780395.1 of Pseudomonadota bacterium. The sequence goes on along the minus strand of JAJXYU010000236.1, from coordinate 487 downwards.
GGAGAGCGTGACCTGCGTGCCCGGCTTGAGCTCCGCGACCCGGCTGACGAGTTCCTGCGCGCTGGTGATGGGTTGGCCGTCGAGCGCGTTGATCAGGTCACCGGGGCGCACGCCCGCTGCGTAGGCCGGGCTCTTCACCAGGATGTTGACGACCGTGATTCCGCCGTGCGGCAGCCCGAGTTCGGCCGCCTGCGCGTTGCTGACCTCCTGCGGCGACAGACCGAGCCAGCCGCGGATCACGTGCCCGTACTTCAGGATCTGTTTCACGACGCCGCGGACCAGGTTCACCGGGATCGCGAAGCCGATCCCCTCGGGGCCGCCGTAGGCGCGATTCAGCACCGCGGTGTTGATCCCGATCAGTTCGCCCCGCGCGTTGATCAGCGCGCCGCCGGAATTTCCCGGATTGATCGCCGCATCGGTCTGGATGAAGTTCTCGAAGGTCGCGAGCCCGAGCTGGCCGCGGCCGGTCGCGCTGACGATGCCCTGG
>JAJXYU010000102.1 GCA_021780395.1 Pseudomonadota bacterium | reverse complement strand
CACCGCGTTCATCGCGGCGCTCGGCGGCTTGCTCGGCGCGGTGTTCCTCGGCGGACTGCTCGGCGGAACCCTCGCGTGGGCACTCGGGTATCTCCTCGCGATACGGACGATGCTCGGTACCTCGTTCCTCGGTGCGGTCGGCGTCGCGATCGTCGCCACCCTGGTGTCGGTGGGCACGGTGTTGGTGCTGATGCATCTCGGCTGGCTACTCGCGAGCCCGCCGTCGACCGGGTCGGTATCCATTTGAAGTTCGGGGTCCGGGATCGCGTCGCAAAGCGCGCCGCGGTGCCCTCCTCGCCGGCCGTGCAGCCTCTGGTGCCGCGCCGGGGCTACTTCTTCGGCGACTCGGCGTCCGGCCCGAGCGCCTCGGCGATCCGCGCGGCCTTCGCGTCCGGCGTCGCCTTGGCCGGCCGTTGCCAGCCCTCGACCGTGATCTGCTTCGCGCGGGTGAGCGCGAGCTGACCGGCGGGCGTGCTCACGGTGACCGTCGAGCCGGCGCCGATCGTCGCGCCCGCACCGATGCGCACCGGCGCGACCAGCATCGCGCCGGAGCCGATGAACGCGCGATCGCCGATCACGGTCGGCCACTTGTTCTGGCCATCGTAGTTGCAGGTGATCGTGCCGGCGCCGACGTTCACGTCGCGGCCGACCGTCGCGTCGCCGAGATAGGTCAGGTGATTGGCCTTGCTGCCCGCGCCGAGCTCGGTGTTCTTCACCTCGACGAAGTTGCCGACGTGCACGCGGGCGTGCAGACGCGCGCCGGGACGCAGCCGTGCGAACGGCCCGATGCGGCAGTCCTCGCCGACGCTCGCCTCTTCGAGGACCGAATTGGCGTGGACCTGGGTATCGGCCCCGATCGTGACGTCGCGCAGGGTGCAGTTCGGACCGAGGCGCACCCGGTCGCCGAGGGTCACGCGACCCTCGAGCACGACGTTCACGTCGAGGAACACGTCCCGGCCGACGTTGACCTCGCCGCGGATGTCGATGCGCGCCGGATCGGCGAGCGTCGCGCCGGCCTCCATCAAGGCGCGTGCGCGACGGGTGCGCAGCGCGGCTTCCGCTTCGGCGAGTTGCAGCTTGTCGTTCACGCCCATGACCTCGATCGGCGACGGTGCTTGGATCGCATCGACCGCGACGCCCCCGGTGACCGCGAGGCCGACGACGTCGGTGAGATAGTACTCGCGCTGGGCATTGTCCGCCCGCACCCCGTCTAGCAGCCTGCGCAAGGTAGCGGCGGGCGCCGCGAGGAGTCCGGTGTTGACCTCCCGGATTGCACGCTGCGCGGCGTCGGCGTCACGCTCCTCGACGATCCGCGCGATCCGGCCGTTTGAATCGCGGACGATCCGGCCGTAGCCCTTGGGCTCGGGAACTTCAGCGGTCAGGAGCGCGAGCGCGCCGGTCGCGGCGGGCGCGACGAGCCGCCGCAACGTCGTCGCGCTGACCAGCGGCACGTCGCCGTAGAGCACCAGCACACAGGACGTCTCGGGGACTCGGGGCAGCGCCTGGCGCACCGCGTGTCCGGTGCCGAGCTGTTCAGCCTGCAACACCCAGTCGAGATCGGGATCAGCGAGCGCCGCGCGCACGCGTTCGCCGCCGTGTCCGTGGACCACGTGGACCGCGGCCGGCGCGAGCGCGCGCGCAGTGTCGACGACATGCCGCAGGAGCGGCCGGCCGGCGAGGGGCTGCAGGACCTTCGGCAGGTCGGAGTTCATCCGCCGCCCCTGCCCCGCGGCGAGGATCACGACCGAGAGTGGCATTGCCATGACCGCCGCGGCGCGGTGATCTCAGCGCTTCTTGCGCAACCGTTCGATCGCGCGCAGCTGCGCCGCGGCGCGCGCGAGCTCGGCTTGCGCCTCGGCGATCTCGATCTTGTCGGTGCGCTCCTGCATCGCATCCTGGGCGCGACGGCGCGCCTCGTGCGCGGCCGCCTCGTCGAGATCGCGGGCGCGGATCGCCGTGTCGGCGAGCACCGTGACCTGGTTCGGTTGGACCTCGAGAGCGCCGCCACCGATGAAGAACGACAGCTCCTCGGGTTCGCCCGGCGCCTGCACGCGGACTTCCCCCGGCTTCAGGTTGGTCAGCAGCGGGGCGTGGCGGGGCGCGATGCCGATCTCGCCCTCGACGGCCGGCGCGAACACCATGCTCGCGTCGCCGGCGTAGATCTGCCCCTCGGCGCTGACGATGTCGACGTGTATGGTGTTCGCCACGAATTCAGCTCCTCGCGATCACTGCAGCGTCTTCGCCTTCTCGACCGCTTCCTCGATCGCGCCGACCATGTAGAACGCCTGCTCGGGCAGGTGATCGTACTCGCCGTCGATGATCGCCTTGAAGCCCCGGATCGTGTCCTTCAGCGGCACGATCTTGCCGTCCTGGCCGGTGAACACCTTCGCGACGTTGAACGGCTGCGACAGGAAGCGCTGGATCTTGCGCGCACGGTAGACGAGCTGCTTGTCATCCTCCGACAGCTCGTCCATGCCGAGGATCGCGATGATGTCCTGCAGCTCCTTGTAGCGCTGCAGGATCGACTGCACGCCGCGCGCGGTCTGGTAATGCTCCTCACCGACGACCAGCGGGTCGAGCTGCCGGCTCGTCGAATCCAGCGGATCGACCGCCGGATAGATGCCGAGCGCGGCGATCTGCCGCGACAGCACCACGGTCGCGTCGAGATGCGCGAACGTGGTCGCAGGCGACGGATCCGTCAAGTCGTCCGCCGGCACGTAGACCGCCTGCACCGACGTGATCGAACCCGTCTTCGTCGAGGTGATGCGCTCCTGGAGAACGCCCATCTCCTCGGCGAGGGTCGGTTGGTAGCCGACCGCCGAGGGCATGCGGCCGAGGAGCGCCGACACCTCGGTTCCGGCGAGCGTGTAACGGTAGATGTTGTCGATGAACATCAGCACGTCGCGGCCCTTGCCGTTCGCCTGTTTCTCGTCGCGGAAATACTCCGCCATCGTCAATCCGGTCAGCGCGACGCGCAGGCGGTTGCCGGGCGGCTCGTTCATCTGCCCGTAGACCATCGCCACCTTGTCGAGGACGCCCGACTCCTTCATCTCATGATAGAAGTCGTTGCCCTCGCGGGTGCGCTCGCCGACGCCGGCGAACACCGAGAGACCCGAGTGCTGCTTCGCGATGTTGTTGATGAGCTCGAGCATGTTCACGGTCTTGCCAACCCCGGCGCCGCCGAACAGGCCGACCTTGCCGCCCTTCGCGAACGGAATCAGCAGGTCGATGACCTTGATCCCGGTGACCAGCAATTCCTGCCCGCCGGTCTGCTCGTCGTAGGCCGGCGCGGGGCGGTGGATCGGCAGCCGGTCGCGCGTCTCGATCGGCCCGGCCTCGTCCTGCGGCGTGCCGAGCACGTCCATGATGCGCCCGAGGACGCCGGCGCCGACCGGCACCGTGATCGGTTCGCCGGTGTCGGTGACCGCGAGCCCGCGCCGCAGTCCTTCGGACGGCCCCATCGCGATCGTGCGAACGACCCCGTCGCCGAGCTGCTGCTGGACTTCCAGCGTCACGCCCGCCTCGTCGATCTTCAGCGCGTGATATACCTTCGGGATCCGGTCGCGCGGGAACTCCACGTCGACGACCGCTCCGATGATCTGCACGACTC
>JAJXYU010000260.1 GCA_021780395.1 Pseudomonadota bacterium | reverse complement strand
GAGACGAGTCGCGGTCGCCGAGAGCGTCGCGATCTCGGCCTGCGCGGCCGCGAGACGGTCGCGCACCCCCATCCACAGCACCCCGAAAGCGATCACGGCGAGCACTGCGCTCGCGGTCGCGGCGATCCACGGCCAGGGCGGTCGCGGCGGCGGGGGCGGCGGGGGCAGGGGCTCGATCGGCGACTTCGTCGCCTGGTCGCGGACGTCGCCGACGATCCGCGCTGCGAAGCTGTCGAGACTCGCGACGACGAATCGGCGCAGGTCCGCCGACTGTTCACGAATCGCCGTCTCGAGGCGCTTGGTCGAGTCGGCACCGGCGGGTGGCACCGGCGGCTTCGCCGCGGCCGGCGCCTCGATGTCGACCGGTGCAAGCGCCGAACTCTCGGAGTCGCGCCGGTCCGGCAACAAGTGCAGTTCGTACAGCACCTTCGACACGTCGACCGGCCGAACCTGTTTCGGCAACACGCCGAACGCGCCGAGCGCGCGGGCCTGACCGACGTAGAGCTCGCCTTCCTGCGAGGTGTACATCATGATCGGGATCGTCGCGTTGCGCGGATCCTCCTTGATCACTTTCACGGCCTGCAGCCCGTCCATGCCGGGCATCAGGTGATCCATGAAGATCGCGTCCGGCCGCTGATGCTCGAGGTACTGGATCGCCTGTTCGGCGGACTCGGCCATGTCCACCTCGATGCCGTACTTCTCGAGCATCCGGCTCAACACCACGCGAGCCGATTTCGAGTCGTCGACGATCAGCGCTCGCTTGCGCATCCGCGTCCTCGCGTCATCGGCACGCCTCCCTCGGCCGCCCCGTCACGCGGGCTCAGGTCGATTCCGGTGGTCCCGATTCCTTGTTCTGCTCGATCCAGGTCAACGCCGCCTCGACGTCCTGCAGTTCGCTCGCGGTGAACCCGGAAATCCGCGCGCCGGTCGATTCGGCCTTTTTCCTCGCGAGCTCCGCCTCGGCGATCCGATGCACCCAGACGAGGCCGCGGCGGACCTTCGCGGTGAATTTCTGCTGCTTCTCCTCGCTCATCCTGCGCCTCCAGTGTAGTACCCAGGCCTCGGCGGCACCGGTCCTCGACCGGTGCGGCGCCCCCATCAGGCAACCCGAGGTCAGTCGCGAATGCCGACGCCTCGCTGCATCAGCACGACGGCCAGCGAGAACATGCCGACGGCGGCCATGACCATGATCGCATAGGCCAGCCGCAGATCGACGTCGGCCGTGCCGAGGAAACCGTACCGGAATGCGCTCACCATGTACAGGATCGGATTCGCGTGCGACGCGTCGAGTGCCCACCGGGGCAGCATCTGGATCGAGTAGAACACGCCGCCGAGGTAGGTCAGCGGCGTCAGGATGAACGTCGGAAACCACGAGATCTGATCGAAGTTCTTTGCGAGCATCGCATTGATGAATCCGCCGAGGGCGAACACGAAGCTCGTGAGGAACGCGGCGGAGACGATCATCGCCGGGTGCAGGAGGCCGAGGCGGGTGAAGAACAGCGACACGATCGTGACGACGGTCCCGACCATGAACCCGCGGGTCACGCCGCCGAGCGCGTAGCCGAGAACGATCAGCCAATTCGGCAACGGAGCGACCAGGAGTTCCTCGAGGTGCTTGCCGAACTTCGCACCGAAGAACGAGGAGACGACGTTGCCGTAGGAATTCTGGATCACCGTCATCATGATCAGTCCCGGGGCGATGAACTGCATGTAGTCGTGGCCGCCGACCTGTCCGACGCGGCGCCCGATCAGGCTCCCGAAGATCACGAAGTACAGCGTCGAGGTGACCGCGGGAGGCAGCAGCGTCTGTCCCCAGATGCGCACGATCCGGCCGAACTCGCGGATCAGGATCGTCTGGAAGCCGGTCCATCGCGCGCCGGCGCGCCGCGGCGTGGCGCTCATGCGACCGCCGCGCCCGCGCCGCCCCGGCCGCGGGAGTCGACCAGACGCACGAACAATTCCTCGAGGCGGTTGACCTTGTTGCGCATGCTGTCGATCTCGACGCCCTGCGCGCTGAGCTGCGCGAAGACCTGGTTCAAGCTCTGTCCACGCGAGACCTCGACCTCGAGGGTATGCGCATCCGCGAGCGACGCGCGAAATCCGTCGAGCCGCGGCGCGGCGGTGCGCGCATCGCGCAGGTTCAACACGAAGGTCTCCGTCTGCAGCTTGCGCAGCACGTTGGCCATGCTGTCGCGCTCGATGATGCGGCCGCCGTCGATGATCGCGACGTTCCGGCACAGATTCTCCGCTTCCTCGAGATAATGCGTGGTCAGGATGATCGTCGTGCCCTCGCCGTTGATCATGCGCAGGAATTCCCACATCGACCGACGCACTTCGATGTCGACGCCGGCGGTCGGCTCGTCGAGGATCAGCAGCTCCGGCTGGTGCATCAGCGCCCTCGCGATCATCAGTCGGCGCTTCATGCCGCCGGACAGCGAGCGCGCGATCGAATGGCGCCGGTCCCAGAGCTGAAGCTGCTTGAGGTAGACCTCGGCCCGCTGCTTCGCGACGCGACGCGTGATGCCGTAGAAGCCCGCCTGGTTCACGACGATCGTGAAGGCGGTCTCGAACTGATTGAAATTGATCTCCTGGGGGACGACGCCGATGCAGGACTTCGCGACCTCGAGTTCGCGATCGATGTCGTGGCCGAAGACCTCGACCGCGCCGCCGGTCTTGGTCACGAGCGACGTGACGATCCCGATCGCGGTCGTCTTGCCAGCCCCGTTCGGCCCGAGCAGCGCGAAGAAGTCCCCGCGGTCGACCTCCAGGTCGATGCCCTTCAAGGCCTTGATGCCGTTTCGGTAGGTCTTGGTGAGCTGACGGAGCACGAGCGCGCGCATAGAGGCGCGAAGATTAACTGCGCGGGGTGCGCTCCGCAACGACCGCCCGTGGGAATGGCTAGCGCAGGCGCTTCGCGACCGCGAGTTGCAGACCGTAGAGCTGGATTCGGCGCAGGCGCGCCCGGTCGGCGGCCTCGGCCGCCTCGGCGAGTCCGTCCCAGAACGCCGAGCAGCGTGGCCATCGCGGCGCGAGGTGCACCGCCTCGGCATCCGCGATCTGCGTGAGGCGCACGACCGTCTCGTCCGCGAACGCCCGGGCGGTGCGCGCACTCATCCCGAACAGCAATCGTGCCTGCAGGTTGGCGCTGGTTGCGAGGTGCCACGCATAGATCAGCGCGAGGCGCACGAACGCGACGACCTGAGGAGGCCCGGCCGGGGATTCCGCGACACGATCCGGCATCGCGATCTCGAGACGCGTTCGCCAGTAGGCGTCCTCGTCGAAACGCAGATCGAACAGCGCGTACGGGCAGTCGGCGATCGAGGCCTTGCGGGCGGCCGGGAGCGCGACGAGCCCCGGGGCGGCAATCCCGTCGAGGTCGAGGAAACCGCGGTTCAGCTCGCGCAACGTCCGGCCGATCTCGCCGGTGATCGGCGTCTCGCGAGTCCAGGTGTCGACGTTCGGATCCTGCATCGCTGCCCCCTCGGGACGTCGCGCAGCGCGCTCGCGCGCATTTCCCGACGAACACGCGGCGAATCGCGCCGCGATACCCCCTGGTCAACACGCTAACTTTGTGATTAATTTTTGTCAAATTTTTTGATGCGGTAAAAATAGGCGTTTCCGACGCTTTTGGAGGGTGCCATGAGGGTTTCCGACGACCGTTATACCCGGGATCGGCTGCGCTTCGATCTGGCGATGCGCCTGATCCGCCACGAAGCCCGGACCTGCACGATCCGACTGTGGACCGGGCTCAGCGACGACCGGATCCGCAAGCTCTATCGCAGCTACGTCGAGGAACGCGATCGGATCGACCTGCCGCGGCATCGCGGCAAATCGCCGCGCCAGACGGCCTTCTTCTTTCGCAATCCCGAACTGCACTTCCAGGCCGCACAGCTCGCGAGTCTGTATATCCTGATCGGGCTCCTCGGCACGACGCCCGCGGGGGTCGAGTCGCATTACCGGATCGGCACCGTCGAGTCGGGCGTGTTGTTGTGCCGTGCGTACGAAGCGTACGTCGATCTGCACGAGCCGGCGCGGATCTCGTTCGAGCACGCGTGGTTCCTGCTCTGGGCGCTCGCCCGGCATACCGAGATCGCGCTCGCCCGCTGCGAGCGCTGTGGCGGATTGCGGCTGCGCGACGTTCTCGCGGGCCGGGACGCGCCGTGCGCGAATTGCCGGGGATCGCCGAGCCAGGGCGCCGGGCAGGGCTGATAGAATTCAGGGCGATGGCGCGCCGAATCACGTTCTCGGGACCCTACCTCGATCGCGCCGCGCACCTTCGCCAGGATCCGGCCGGGTTCGACGCGGCGATCGCCGAGGCGGGCAGCTGCGCGACCCTGGTCTGCGAAACGCGGAGCCTCGTGCGCGACGTCGACACCGACGCCCCGCGCGCCGCGCTGGTCGAGCTCGCGCGCCTGCCGGCGGCGGCTCGCCGTGCCGACGCGCTGACCCTGCTCGGCCGGTTCGCCGATCGGCCGTGCTTCGCGCTGGAGATCGCCCCGACCGACACCCTCCCGACGATCCCCGGCGCCCGCTTCGAGGACCTGCGCACGATCGCCGGTCGACTCCCGGCGGCCGATGCCGGCCTGCTCGGCTACGCGCGCGCGATGGTCGGCTGGCGGCGACGGCATCGGTTTTGCGGGGTGTGCGGGTCGCCGACCCGGCCGGTGCGTGGCGGCCACGTGCTCGCCTGCACCGGCGCGGCCTGTGGAGCCGAACAGTTCCCGCGGATCGATCCGGCGATCATCGTGTTGGTCGACGACGGCGAACGCGCGCTGCTCGGCCGGCAGGCGAGCTGGCCGGCCGAACGCTACTCGACGATCGCGGGCTTCGTCGAACCCGGCGAGGCCCTGGAGGACGCGGTCGCGCGCGAAGTGCGCGAGGAGACCGGCGTCGAGATCGAGCGAGCCGAGTATTTTGCATCGCAGCCCTGGCCGTTCCCGGCCTCGCTGATGCTCGGGTTCACCGCGCGCGCCGCGACCCGTGAGATCCGGCGCACCGATCAGGAGCTCGAGGACGCGCGCTGGTTCAGTCGCGACGAGATCGCGTCCGGGCGCGTCCGGCTGCCGCCCCGCCAGTCGATCTCGTTCAGCCTGATCGAGCAATGGTTCGACGCCGCCGATGGCCGCTCCCTGCGGGTGACCCCGGGGGCACGGTTCTGACACCGTTCGCGCCGGGTGATCTGCCGAGCCTGCTGTTCGTCGCGGTCGCGGCAGCCGGCGCGGGCTTCGTCGATTCGATGGCCGGCGGCGGCGGTCTGATCCAGCTGCCGGCACTGCTCACGGCGTATCCGGCCGAGGCGCCGGCGACCCTGCTCGGCACCAACAAGCTCGCGGGGGTCCTCGGCACCACGACCGCAGCCGTGCGCTACGCGCGCGCGGTGCGCATCGATTGGGCGACGGTGCTACCCGCGATCGCGATCGCGCTGCCCTGCAGCCTGCTCGGCGCGAGCCTCGCGACCGTGCTCTCGCCGGCCGCATTCCGCGCGCTGGTGCCGATGATCCTCGCGGCGCTGCTGATCTACGTGCTCGCCCGGCGCGATCTCGGCGCTCACCATGCACCGCGCGCGCTGTCGCGCGTCCAGCGCGCGACCGCATTGGCCGCAGTCGCGTCGATCGCGGCGTACGATGGCTTCTTCGGACCCGGGACCGGCAATTTCCTGATGCTGCTGTTCGTCCGGGTGTACGGGTTCGACTTCCTGAATGCGGCCGCCAGTGCCCGCTGGGTGAACGTCGCGACCAACGCCGGCGCGCTGCTGTATTTCGGGTCCCACCGCCGGATCGAGTGGGGCCTTGCGCTCGCGATCGGCGGATGCAACGTCGTGGGCAGCGTCATCGGCGCTCACACCGCGTTGCGGCACGGCAGCCGCTTCGTGCGCATCGCGTTCGTGGTGGTGGTCGCCGCCCTGATCGCCAAGACCGCCTGGGATGCGCGGCTGTCGATCCGCTGAGCCGGCGCGCCGCGATGGCTCTTGCCGCGATGGCGCCCGCCGCGCGGGCGCCATCGCGCATGGGTCAGCTCACCGCGAATCCGGCGGGGCCCGCCAACGGCGCCGGTTCGGTCGACGCGACGGCGGGAACGGACACGGCGACCGGCTCGACCGCAGGCGCCGAACTCGCGACCGGTGCCGCCGGGCGTCGGACGCTCGCGCTCCGGCGTTTCGCGACGTTCTTCTTCGCGACGTGTCGGGCCGGCTTCTTCGCCGCAGGACGCGCCGCCGTCTTCGCGACCTTGCGCGCGACCTTGCGGGCAACCTTGCGGGCAACCTTGCGAGCGACCTTGCGAGCGACCTTTTTCGTCGCCTTCCTCGCCGCCTTGCGCGTCGTCCGCCGTACGGTTTTCTTCGCACGCGTCGCGACGCTCTTGCCCTTCTTCTTCGACTTCGCCTTCTTGGCCATGGTCAAACGTCTCCTCGCGGGTCGATGCAACACGAGCTGAGCCACGGTACGCGTCGCAGAGTAGCCCCGGAGCGTACCGCTTGTCATCTGGTCCGGCGTCCCTCGCGATGGTGGTAAATAGGGCTCGCGACCGGCCTGTGCAAGGCACCGCTTACCTCCGGAGGATCGAAGATGAAGACCGCCGATCTCGTCGACCAACACGATGACCACGTGCACCTCTGCGACTTGCCCTGGCGCCGATTCGGCGGGGTGAGGTCCTTCTGGGGACCGATCGCGACCGTGCGCTGCTTCGAGGACAACGCGCTGCTGAAGGCCGCCCTGCAGGAGCGTGGCGGCGGGCGGGTGATGGTCGTCGACGGCGGGGGCTCGACGCGGCGGGCGCTGATCGGCGATCAGATCGCCGCGAGCCTCCTGGCGAGCGGCTGGGCGGGCATCGTGCTGAACGGGGCGATACGCGATTGCGCCGAGATCGATGCGCTGCCGATCGGCGTGTTCTGTCTCGGGACGACGCCGAAGAAGAGCGCGAAGGAGGGCGCCGGGCGCCGGGACGTTCCGGTCGAATTCGGCGGCGTCGAGTTCCGGCCCGGCGCGTTCGTCTACTGCGACGCCGACGGTGTCCTGGTGTCGACCGCCGCGCTGCTCCCGCGGCCCTAGACCGCCGCGGCGAGCCGCCCGGGCCAGACCGCGCCGACCACGATCGGGAAGGCACCGGGTGCCGTGAGCGATCGCTGGAGTTGCGCCCGGGGATCCCGTACGCTGCGCGCTGCCGACTGGACGAGCGCCGATGGCCGAAGACAACGCCCCCGAAATCGTTCGCCCGCTGCACGACGTGTGGCTGCGTCCCCGCCGTGTCGCCCGCGAGCTGGCGTCGACGCCGATCGGACCCGCCGACTACCTGCTCGGTGCGGTGCAGGGCGTGCTCAACTGGCTCGTGCTGAGTCGCGTGCAATCGGTCGGGGCGAGCGCGGGGGTCGCGACCATCCTGGGTCGTGCGCTGGTCGCGGGCCCGATCGCGGGGCTCCTCGGGATGTTCCTGATGGCCTCGGTCTACTTGCGGCTCGGCCGACGCGTCGGCGGAACCGCCACGCGCTCCCAGATCGTGCACGTGCTCGCCTACAGCGGCGTACCGATGCTCGCCTCCCTGCTGCTGTGGCTGCTGACCGCCGCGCTGGCCGGACGCGCGGTGTTCTTCGCGACTCCGCGGGCCGGCCTCGAACCCTTCGTGCTGCTGCTGCTGCGACTGCAGATCGTCGCCCACGGAATCCTGGTCGGGTGGGGCCTGTTGCTGCAGGTGATGGGCCTGAGCGAGGCGGAGCGCCTGCCGATCGGCCGTGCGTTCGGCATCTGGGTCCTCGGCCAGGTCCTCGTGCTGCTCGCGCTGCTGCTGTTGCGACTCCTGCTGCTCGCCGTACTCGCCCACCCACTGCACCCTTGAGGCCGCTCGCGGCCGGATCGATCGCGCCGTACCGCGGGATGCGCGCTGCCGCGGGATCCGCGTTGCCGCAGGGCTGCGTTTGACAGCGAATGCATTTTTATGCAGCATGCATGCGAATTTATGCATACACCGACGCCATGCTCCGCCCGATGAACGACTCGACCGACGCGTCGACGCGACGCAGTCTGCTCGCGAAGATCCTGCGGGAGCGAACGATCGAGCGCCAGTCCGAACTCGTCGAGGTGCTGCGCAAGCGCGGACACCGTGCGACCCAGTCGAGCGTGAGCCGTGACCTGCGCGAACTCGGCGTCGCGAAGCTCGGCCGTCGCTACGTGCTCACCGACGAGGCGGCCCGCTCGGTCGGCGATTTCTCGACGCTGCGTGCATTCGTGACCTCGCGGGTCACCGCGGGTGCGAACCTCACCGTGCTGAAGACCAAGATCGGCACGGCGCAGAGCGTCGCGGTCGCGATCGACGCGGCCGCGTGGCCGGAAGTCGTCGGCACCCTCTCCGGCGACGACACGATATTCATCGCCACCCGCGGCGCGCGCGAGCAGCGTCGTCTCGGCGAACGCCTCCTCGCGATCTTCGGCCTGTAGAGAAACCCATGACACGCAACGCCTCGGCGGGCACCGAGCCCATCCTTCTCGCATTTTCCGGCGGCCTCGACACCTCGTTCCTGGTGCCCTGGCTCACCGAGACCTACGCCCGGCCGGTGATCACGGTCACCGTCGACACCGGCGGAATCGACGCGGAGGCGGCCCGCCGGCTCGCGGACCGCGCCCAGGCGCTCGGTGCGATCGATCACCGGCTGATCGACGCTCGCGCCGACTACTTCGATCAGGTGCTGAAGTACCTGATCATGGGAAACGTTCGACGCGGACAGCTCTATCCGCTGTGCGTCGGCGCCGAGCGCGTGCTGCAGGCGCAGACCATCGCGCAACTCGCGGTCTCGATGAACACGCGGATGGTCGCGCACGGGTGCACGGCCGCCGGCAACGATCAGGTTCGCTTCGAGGTCGCGCTGCGCACCCTCGCGCCGGACCTGGAGATCATCGCGCCGGTTCGCGACCGCGCGTTCAAGCGGCCCGAGCAGCTCAAGTACCTCGAGGAGCGCCGGTTGCCGATTCCGCCGTTCGGCGCCGCGTACTCGGTGAATCGAGGGCTCTGGGGCGTGACGATCGGCGGCAAGGAGACGCTGACCTCGACGGGCGCCATTCCGGAATCGGCCTGGGTGCTGTCGAAGGACGCGTTCACGGCGCCGCGTGCGAGCGCGCGCCACGTGATCGGCTTCGAGCGCGGCGTGCCGATCTCGCTGGACCACGAGCGGCTGACGCCGGTCGCCGTGATCGAGCGTCTCGAGACCCTCGCCGGTCCGTACGGGATCGGCCGGGGGATCCACCTCGGCGACACCGTGATCGGAACGAAGGGCCGGGTCGCGTTCGAGGCGCCAGCGGCCGAGGTACTCCTGACCGCCCATCGCGAACTCGAAAAACTGGTGTTGACCGCGAAGCAGGCCCGGATCAAGGAAATGCTCGCGCAACCCTACGGCGACATGGTCCACGAGGGTCAGCACCTCGACCCCGCGTGCCGCGACATCGAGGCCCTGCTCGCCTCCTCGCAGACGCGCGTGACCGGCGAGGTCACCGTGCTGCTGCGCCCCGGCGCGGCGTTCGTCGAGGGCGTCGCGTCCGGATTCTCGTTGATGGCCGCCTCAAAGGGGGTCTACGGCGAAGCGGCGGGCGAGTGGACGCCGGCCGACGCGCTCGGCTATTCGAAGATCCTCGCGCTGCCCGGGATCTTCTACAAGCGGGCCGGAGGCGATGGGCGATGAGCGGCATGCGCACCGTGCTCGTCGACAAGCTCGCGTCGGTCACCCAGGCCTGCGGCCTGTCGCACGAAGTGCGTATCTCCCCGGAGATCGTCTGCGAGGAAGGCAACCTCGTCGTCGTCGAGATCTTGAACGACAAGTCGACCTACAACACGCTCGAGCTGACGAGCGGCCGGATGGCCAAGGTGTCGCGCGGCGACGTCGTCGTCGGCGCGCTCGGCCACCGGCGAGCGCTGTTCGGGTATTCCGGCCACATCCCGCCGAGCCTGAAGCCGGGGGACGTGATCCAGATGCTCAACATCGGCGGCGTGCTCGGCATTTGCGACTCGGCGATGCCGGACAAGGGCAAGCCGTTCGACTGCCGGGTGCTCGGTGCCGTGCTGACCTTCCCCTACCTCGGTGAGCGGATCGGGATCCCGGCGAAGGCGGGCTATCAGCGCCTCGACCCCGCTGCGCCACTCGATGCGCGCGGCATCCCGGTCGTCGCGCTCGCGGGCACCTGCATGGAGGCCGGCAAGACCGCGGCCGCCGCGGCGATCATCGCCCGGATGCGGCATCGAGGCCTCGTCGTGGACGCGTTCAAGGCGACCGGCGTTTCGCTGCGCCGGGACATCCTCGCGTTCGAGGACGCGGGCGCCCGGCGCACGATGATCTTCACCGATCTCGGCGTCGTCACGACGACGGAGAAGAACGGACCGGCGCTGACTCGCACGATGTTGACCGAAATGGCCTCGGGCGCTCCGGACGCGATCGTGTTCGAACTCGGCGACGGCCTGCTCGGCGCGTACGGCGTCGAGGCGATCCTGCAGGACGCGGCGATCAAACGGGCGCTGACCGCGGTCGCACTGTCCGCGAACGACCCGGTCGCCGCGTGGGGCGGCGTGAAGCTGCTGCGCGAGCACTTCGCGATCGAGCCCTGCGTCGTGACGGGCCCCGCGACCGACAACCAGGTGGGCGTACAGATCATTCGCGATCGGATGGGCGTCGCCGCGTTCAACGCGATCAGCGATCCGGGCGCGCTCGGCGACCACCTCCTCGCCCATCTGCGGATCCCGCGGCTCGCCGAGACGCGGGCCGCCGCCGAATGAGCGCGCGAACCCCGGCCTACGTGCTCGGCGGCACGGGCTACGTCGCCGGCGAGCTGCTGCGGCTGATCGCCGGGCACCCACGGTTCGAGCTCGGCGCCATCCTGTCGGAGAGTCACGCGGGCACGCCGATCGGCGACGCGTTCCCCCACCTGCAGGGCGCCTACGGTGATCGGCGGTTCTCCGGGATCGAGGAGCTCGATGCGGCGATCCGCGCCGCGGCCTCGGCCGCGCTGTTCTCCGCGGCTCCGCACGGCGCCGCGGCGGCGACGATCGACCGGCTGCTCTCGGCGGCGGAGGCGGCCGGCACGCGGATCCACTGCGTCGACATCTCGGCGGACTTCCGCTATCGAAGCGCCGCCGCGTATGGCGCCGTCTATGGCCACTCGCACGCCGCGCCGGCCCGCATCGCCGAGTTCAGCTGCGCGCTGCCCGAGCATCTTCGTTCCGCCCCGACGCCGCACGTCGCCCATCCCGGCTGCTTCGCGTCCGCGACCTTGCTCGCGATCGTGCCGCTGCTCGCCGCTGATCTGGTCGAGCCGGTCCTGTTCGCGAGCGGCGTCACCGGCAGCACCGGATCCGGGCGCAAACCGGTCGACGGAACGCACCACCCGCGCCGTCACGCTGATCTGTACGCGTACAACCCGCTCACCCACCGCCACGTGCCGGAGATCCTGGCGTGCGCCGAAGCCGCGACCGGTGTCCCGGCGGAATTGCACTTCGTCCCGCACTCGGGGCCGTTCGCGCGCGGGATCCACGTGACGGTGCAGGCGCGGCTGCGCCGACCGAGCAGTGGCGCGAGCGTGCGCGACGCGATCGCGGCGTACTACGCCGACCAGCCGTTCGTGCAGGTCGTGAACGGCCCGCCGCGCATCAAGGACGTCGTCGCGAGCAACTACGCACATCTCGGCGTCGCCGCCGACGGCGCGACGGTCGCGGTGATGTCGGTGCTCGACAATCTGACGAAAGGAGCCGCCGGCGGCGCGATGCAATGGATGAACCGACTGTTCGGGTTCGAGGAGGCCGCCGGACTCACGGCCTCCGCACCCGGCTGGACTTGAGGCCGACCGATGGCGATTGCCCCGAATTCTGCGACCGAAACCTCCACGAGCCATCTGGCGCGCGTATTCGCCCAGTATCCGATCGACGTCGTGCGCGGCGACGGGGTGTGGATCCATGCGCGCGATGGACGCAAGTTCCTCGACTTCTATGGAGGGCACGCGGTCGCCGGCCTGGGCTACGGTCATCCGCGTTGGCTCGCCGCGCTCGAACGCCAGGCACGGCAGATCGCGTTCCAGACGAACGCGTTGCCAATCGCGATTCGCGAGCGGGCGGCCGCGAAGCTCGTGAAATTCGCCGGCCTGGGCCTCGACACGGTGTTCTGGGTCAATAGCGGCGCCGAAGCGAACGAGAATGCGCTGCGGATGGCATTCAAGATCACCGGCCGCACCAAGGCGGTCGCGCTCGAGCAGGGCTGGCACGGCCGGACCGCGGCCGCCGGCGCGGTGACCTGGGGCGCGATCGAGAAGTGGTATGCGTTCCCGCGGCGCCCGTTCGACGTCGCGTTCGCGCCCCGCACCGAGCCGGCCGCGATCGATGCGATCGTCGACCGGGACACCGCGGCGGTGATCGTCGAACCGGTTCAAGGGGTCGGCGGCGCCTACGACCTCGGCAAGCCCATGCTCGACGCCCTGCGACGGCGCTGCGACGAGACCGGCGCCCTGCTGATCTTCGACGAGGTGCAATGCGGCATGGGACGCACCGGAAGTCCGTTCGCCGCGAATCATCACGGCGTCACGCCGGACATGCTGACGGCGGCCAAGGCGCTCGGCAACGGCTTTCCGGTCGCGGCGCTGCTGATGTCACCGCGAGTCGCGCGGCAGGTCCAGACCGACGACATGGGAACGACGTTCGGCGGCGGCCCGATGGCCTGCGCGGTGGCCGAGGCGGTGATCGACGCGATCGAGTCGGAATCGCTCCTCGCGAACGTGCGCACGGTGTCGGCGTACCTGCGTGCCCACTGCCACGTCGGCCCGGTCACCGGCGTCCAGGGCCAGGGCTTCCTGCTCGGCTTGAGGACCAGCCGGCCGGCGAAGGAGGTCCAGACCGCGTTGATCGACAAGCAGATCCTCACCGGCACGAGCGGCGATCCGCACGTGCTGCGGCTCCTGCCGGCGTACATCCTGACCGAAGGACACGTCGATCGGCTGTGTGAGGCGCTCGCGCAGATCAGCCCATGAAGCGCTTCCTCGACCTCGCCGACTTCACCCGGGAGGAGATCCTCGATCTGCTCGCGCTCGCGCAGTCCTTGCAGGACGTGCCGCAGCCACGCGCGCTCGCCGGCAGGAACCTCGGCCTGCTGTTCTTCAATCCGAGCCTGCGAACGCTCGCGTCGTTCCAGGCGGGCATGGCCCGTCTCGGTGGCAGCTCGTTCGTGATCACGCCGGGCCAGGGAACCTGGCAGCTCGAGACGCGGCTGAACGCGGTGATGAACGGCGGTGCAGCCGAGCACATCCGGGAGGCGATCCCCGTGCTCGCGTCCTACTGCGATGCGCTCGGCGTGCGGGCGTTCGCGGAAGGTCGCAACCTCGACCTCGACCTCGGCGAGTCGCTGTTCCGCACGATCGACGCGCTCTGCGACAAACCGCTCGTGAACCTCGAGTCGGCGGTCAATCACCCGTGCCAGGCGCTCGCCGACTGGCGAACGCTCGACGAGACCGGCGTGCCGAACCGCGGGAAGTTCGTTCTCAGCTGGGTTTACCATCCGCGCCCGCTCCCGCTCGCGGTTCCCGCGGCGACGCTGCACATGGCGGCGATGCGCGGGATGGAGGTCGTGGTGCTGCGCCCGCCAGGCTTCGCGCTGCCGCCGGCGATCATGGAAAAGGCGCGGCGCGCCGCCGCGGCCGCCGGTGGCACGGTCACCGAGACCGACGACCGGACCGCCGCGCTCGCCGGCGCCCACGTGCTCTACGCGAAGGAGTGGGGCACGACGACCTATTACGGCGACGTCGAAGCCGATTCGCGATTGCGCGCCGAGCTCGGGCACTGGTGCGTGCGCGAGCGCTGGTTCGATGGCGCGGCCCCGGACGCGAAGCTGATGCACTGCTTGCCGGTGCGACGCAACGTCGCCGTGGCCGACGAGGTGCTCGACGGACCGCGCGCGGTCGTCAAGCGCGAAGCTTTCAACCGTCTCGTGGTGCAGATGGCCGTGCTGCACCGCATGCTCGCCTGAGCGATCGCGGCGCCCCCCTGGAGTTCCGAACCATCATGATCAGCAGTCGACCGGATCCGTCCATCGCCGTCCGCGCACTGAAGAGCGCGGCACCGTACATTCGCATGTACAAGGGCAAGGTATTCGTGATCAAGGCGGGAGGCGCCGTCTTCAGCGACCGGGAGTCGACGCGCGCGTTGATCGAGCAGGTGGCGATTCTCCACCAGGTCGGCATCCGCACGGTGCTCGTGCACGGCGGCGGGCCGCAACTCGACAGCATTCAATCGGCGCTGGGCATAGAGACGCGCATGATCGGCGGGCGGCGCGTGACCGACCAGAGGTCGATCGACGCGACCGCGATGGTGCTGAACGGACTGATCAACACCCGGATCCTCGCGATCTGCCGCGAGCTCTCCATCGAGGCGATCGGGTTGAGCGGCGTCGACGCGGGCCTGATTCGCGCTCACAAGCGGCCGCCGGTCCGCTCGCCGGACGGCGGCG
>JAJXYU010000178.1 GCA_021780395.1 Pseudomonadota bacterium | reverse complement strand
ACCGGGAGCACGTCGATCGGCGCTCGGCGCGGGACACCGCGCGCGCGCGAGCCCAGGACACCGCACGCCGGCTCGCGATGCTTCAGACCGCGCTCGAGGACGTGCGCGCCGAGATCGATCGGACCGAAATCGACGTGCGCGCCGCGCGCGCGCGCATGGAGAGCGCGATCGACGCGCTCGCCGCGCTCGAGCCGGCGCGGGTCGAGCTCGAGGCGCGCCGCGAACGGCTGCGCGCCGAATTGCAGGAGGCACGGGGCGCGGCGGCGGACACCCAGCGGCGCGCGCGCGAACTCGCGTTGCAGGTCCAGTCCAGACGCTCGACCCACGACTCGCTGACCGCGGGCCTCGCGCGCGTCGAGACGCAGCTCGGCGCGGTGCGGCAGCGTCGCGACGAGATCGCGGCGCAACTCGCCGACGGCGATGCGCCGCTGGTCGCGCTCGAGGCCGAACTCGAGGCGGCCCTGCGCGCGCGCAGCGCAGTCGATCGGGAGCTGCAGGCGGCGCGCGTCGCGGCGGAGGAGATCGATGCGAAGCTCCGCGAGCTCGAACAGCAGCGGACGGGAATCGACGAACGGGTCGAGCAGGCGCGCAGCGCGCTCGACGAGTCGCGCCTCGCGGCCGAGCAGGTGCGCGTGCGGCGGGAAGGCATCGCCGAACAGCTCGCCGCGACCGCGTTCGAACTCGATGCGCTGGTCGCAGGACTCGCTCCGGAGGCGACGATCGAGGCCTGGGAGGCGACCCTCGCCGAGATTGCGGCGAAGATCGAGCGGCTCGGGCAGGTGAACCTCGCGGCGATCGACGAGTTCAAGGAACAGTCCGAGCGCAAGGAGTACCTGGATCGGCAGTTCAAGGATCTGACCGATGCGCTGGAGACGCTGGAGACGGCGATGCACAAGATCGACCGCGAGACGCGGACGCGATTCCAGGACACGTTCGATCGCGTGAACGCCGGCTTGAAGGAGAAGTTCCCGCGTCTGTTCGGCGGCGGGCATGCGTACCTCGAGCGCATCGGCGAGGAGACGAACGCGGCCGGCGTCGCGGTGATGGCGCGCCCGCCGGGCAAGCGCAACAGCACGATCAGTCAGCTGTCCGGCGGGGAAAAGGCGCTGACCGCAGTCGCGCTGGTGTTCGCGATCTTCGACCTGAACCCGGCGCCGTTCTGTCTGCTCGACGAGGTGGACGCCCCGCTCGACGAGAACAACGTCGGACGCTTCTGCGAGATCGTCCGCGAGATGTCGCGCTCGGTGCAGTTCATCTTCATCACGCACAACAAGACGACGATGGAGCTCGCATCGCAACTCGTCGGCGTCACGATGAACGAGCCGGGCGTGTCCCGACTGGTCGCGGTCGACGTCGACGAGGCGGTGCGCATGGCCGCGATGTAGGAAGACGCGCGTGGCGGAATTGCGCTGGATATTGCTGGGACTCGGATTGCTGCTGATCGCCGGGATCTGGTGGCGAGGCGCTCGCGTGGGGGGGGCGGCGGGTGCCGATGCCGATGGCCGCGACCCGCGCGAGGGCACGGAACGGGACTCCTCGCGTGCGACGATCGACGCTCCGTCGTTCCGGGAGCCCGTGATCGGCGAGGAGTTCGAATTGCCGCCACCGCGCGAGCGGGCGATCCCGCCGTTCGAGCCGCTCACGATCAAGACCACGGATCTTGAGCCCTTGTCGATCGTCGAGGTACCGTTCGTGCCGGAGACGCCGGTCCTGGCCGATCTGGACGAGAGCCCCGGGGAGCCGCCGGCGCCCCCGCGTCCGGCGCCAGCGCCGCCGCCGCCCGCGCCAACGCCAGCGACACCGGTGCCGGCGACCGCGTCCGTGCCGCCGGCCGCTCCCTCGCCGCTACCCGAGCGCGGCCGCGAGGCACAGATGATCGTGACCCTGCGGGTCTGTGCGCTCGGCGATGCCCGCTGGTCGGGCACGAAGCTCGCGGAGGCCCTCGAGATGCAGGGCCTCGTGTACGGTCGCTACCAGGTGTTCCACCGCCATCACATCGATGGGCGGAGCCTGTTCAGCGTCGCGAGCCTGCGCGAGCCGGGGACGTTCGATCCGCAGACGATGGCGACCCAGGAGTTCAGGGGGATCACGATATTCGCGGTATTGCCGGGGCCGCTCGATCCGGTCCAGACGGTCGAGGCGATGATCGCGACTTCGCGACGGCTCGCGGAGAGCCTCGCCGGCATGGTGCAGGATGCGAAGGGCTTGCCGCTCTCGCCGCAGCGCGCGGCGGCGCTGCGCGAAGAAGCCGCGCGATTCCACGCGTCGTTTCCCTGAGGCTTCGCGGACGGTGAGCTCGGGCGCACATAGGGCACCCGACGCGGCCGGTCGGCGCGCCGCGCAACTGCGTCGGCTGATCGATCGCTACAACTACCGCTACTACGCGCTCGACGACCCGGAAGTGCCGGATGCCGAGTACGACCAGCGCCTGCGCGAGCTGCAGGCGCTGGAGGCGCAATATCCCACGCTCGTCACCGCGGACTCGCCGACGCAACGGGTCGGGGCGTCCCCGGTCGCGGCGTTCGCGCAGGTGCGGCACCGCGTACCGATGCTCTCGCTGGACAACGCGTTCAGCGACGACGAGGTCCTGGAGTTCGACCGGCGCGTGCGCGAGCGGCTCGGAGAGTCGGGGACGGTTGCGTATTCGGTCGAGCCGAAGCTCGACGGCCTCGCGGTGAACGCGACCTACGAGGACGGCGTGTATGTCCGGGCGGCGACGCGCGGCGACGGGGAGACGGGGGAAGACATCACCGCGAACCTGCGAACGATCCGTTCCTTGCCGCTGCGCTTGCGTACGCCGACGCCACCGCGACTCCTCGAGGTGCGCGGCGAGGTGTACATGCCGCTCGCCGGGTTCCGCCGCTTGAACGAGCAGGCGGCGGCCCGGGGCGAGAAGACGTTCGTGAACCCGCGCAACGCCGCGGCCGGGGCGCTGCGCCAGCTCGATCCGGCCGTGAGCGCCGCGCGACCGCTGGATTTCTTCGTCTACGGGATCGGCGACGTCGACGGGGGCTCGTTGCCCGATCGGCAGGGAACGCTGCTCGAGGCGCTGCGCCGACTCGGCTTCAGAGTCAGTCCCCAGGCCCGCGGGGTCTCCTCGATCGACGGCTGCCTGCGCTACTTCCGGGAGATCGGCGCCGAGCGTCACCGACTCCCGTACCAGATCGACGGCGTCGTCTACAAGGTCGACGACGTCGCGCAGCAACGCCGGCTCGGCTTCGTCGCGCGCGCGCCCCGCTGGGCGATCGCGCACAAATTCCCTGCCGAGGAGGCGATCACGACCGTCCGCGGAATCGAGTTCCAGGTCGGGCGTACCGGCGCGTTGACGCCGGTCGCGCGCCTCGCGCCGATCCACGTCGGCGGCGTCACGGTCAGCAACGCGACCCTGCACAACATCGACGAACTGCATCGCAAGGACGTTCGGGTCGGCGACGCGGTCGTCGTGCGACGCGCCGGCGACGTGATCCCCGAGGTCGTGACGGTCCTCGCCGAACGGCGGCCCCGGGGAACGCACCGGCTCGAACTGCCGACGGACTGTCCGGTGTGCGGCTCGCCGGTCGAGCGCATCGAGGGGCAGGCGATCGCGCGCTGCACGGGCGGACGCCGCTGTCCGGCGCAGCGCAAGGAAGAGATCAAGCACTTCGCGTCGCGGCGGGCGCTCGACATCCAGGGCCTGGGAGACAAGCTCGTCGAACAACTCGTGGATGCGGGGCTGGTGAAGTCCCCGGCGGATCTGTTCGCGCTCGACGGACCACGGCTCGCGGCGCTCGATCGCATGGGGGAGAAGTCCGCAAGCAACCTGCTCGCGGCGATCGAGCACTCGAAGCGAACGACCTTGCCGAGATTCCTGAATGCGCTCGGCATCCGCGACGTCGGCGAGTCGACCGCGGCGACCCTCGCGACGCATCTCGGCAGCCTCGACGCGCTACGCGAGGCCGACGAGGCGCGGATCCGGGAGGTCCCGGACGTCGGGCCGGTCGTCGCGGCGAACGTCGTCGCGTACTTCCGCGATCGGGAGAACGCGGCGATCCTCGATCGGCTGCTCGCGAGCGGGATCCACTGGCCGGCGCATCCGACCGTGACGCGTGGCGCGCTCGCCGGCAAGGTGTTCGTGCTGACCGGAACGCTCGAGAACCACACCCGGGAGGGCGCGACCGAACGGATCGTCGCGCGGGGTGGGAAAGTATCCGGGAGCGTGTCGAAGAAGACCGATTACGTCGTCGCGGGCCGTGAGCCCGGGTCGAAGCTCGACAAGGCCCGGGCGCTCGGTCTCACGATCCTCGATGAAGCCGACTTCTCACGTCTGCTCGGCGAGTGACGCGGAGGCGAGCCGGGAACGAGGCCGGGACGGCATGCGCCGGCGCGACGAGGCGTCGCGCCGGCGCATGAGCTCGGTCAGAGGCTCTTCTGGATCGTCGCGCTCTTCTCCAGTTGCTGGACGTACGCCTGCAGCTTCTTCTGCAGCACGCGGTTCGCGACCTGCTGCTTGACCTCGTCGAACGGTGGCGGGGTCACCGGCCGGGTCGCGATCAGCTGGATGATGTGCCAGCCGAACTGCGTCTGAACCGGCTGCGGGGTGATCTCACCGGGCTTCAGCGCACGCACCGCGTCGGCGAACGGCTTGACCATTCGCGAGGCCTGGAACCAGCCGAGATCGCCGCCGTTCGTCTTGGACGCGTCGATCGAGTTCTCGCGCGCGAGTTTCGCGAAATTCGCGCCGGCCTTCAGGCGCTTGATCAGCGCGACCGCCAGATCACGGTTCGCGACGAGAATGTGGCGCGCGTGGTATTCGACCTTGTCCATCTTCGCGATCGCGCCCGCATATTCCGACTGCAGCTCCTGGTCGGTCGGTTCCTTGTCCTTCAGATAGTGCTGCGACTCGGCGTCGGCGAGGATGTGCATGTTGTCGACCGCGATCGCGGCCGACGTCTGCGGATCCTTCTGCAGTCCGTCCTTGTCGGCCTGCTGTGCCATCAGCTCCATCCCGACCATCGCGTCGAGCAGCTGGCCGCGCTGATCGGCGGTGAGCTGGGACGGCTCCTTGCCGCCGGTGACCGTCTTCACGTAGAACTCGTAGGCGGCGCGGGCGATCGGCGTCCCGTTCACGGTCGCGACGGCGTTCGACGGCGTCGTGCTGGCGGCGGGCGCCGTCTCCGGCTTCTTCGCGCAGGCCGCGAGCGAGGAGAGCGACAGAACGAGCACGGCCGCGGCGCAGAGCCGAGATCGTCGCGTCGAATGAATGTGCTGCATGGAATTCCTCAGGTGCAGTGTGGTGGAGGCGAAAGGCGTCTGGAACGCGGGAGTGTAGCCTGTGCGGCTCGATCCCGCCAAAAAAGTGCGCTCGGACGGCCCGCGGCCGGGCGGTCCGTCGTCTCAGGGACCGTCGCTCGCGCGCGCGTCGATGCTGAGCGCGTGGATCTCGCCCGTCATCAGGTCGCCGAGCGCGGCGTAGACCCGACGGTGGCGGGCGACCGGCGCGAGGCCGGCGAACGCGTCGGCGACGATCCGGATCCGGAAGTGACCGCCGCCGCCGGCGGCGCCGGCGTGCCCGACGTGCCGATGGCTCTCGTCGACGATCGTGAGTTCGCGCGGAGCGAACGCGGCGATGAGCCGCTCCCGGAGGCGTTGCTCGCGATCTGTGGTACCCATGCCGGCCGCCGTCAGCCTGGATCCGGCGCCGGCTTGGCGCGCGAGGCGAGCCAGAGCACCTGCGGGATCAGGAACAGGAAGGTCGCGATCGACAGACCGAAGACCTTGAAATTCACCCAGACCGCATCGGAGTAATTTCTCGCGACGTACAGGTTCGCGGCCGCGAGCAGTGCGAACCAGACGACCCAGAGCCCGTTGATCCGGCGCCAGGTGAGCGGCTCGACGCTGAGCTCCTCGGTGAAGGCGCTCTCGAGCATCCGGCGGGCGAGCGGCTCGCGGGCGAACCGCGCGCTCGCGAGAAACGCGATCGCGGCGATCCCGAGCAGCACCGTCGGCTTCCACTCGATGAAGCGTGCGTCGTGGAACGCGAGGGTCGCGGACCCGAGCACGAGCGCGGTCACCGCGGTGAATGCGTGCATCGGCTTGACCTTGCCGGTGCGCCAGCGGTGGACGAGCAGCAGCGTGACGCTCGCGACCATCAGCGCCGCGGTCGCCGGATAGATACCGAAAACCTTGAACACCGCGAAAAATATTGCGAGCGGGAGCCATTCGAGCAGTGCGTACATCGGGCTATTATATCGTCTTCGCCATGAGCGTTTACCTGGAACTGCACCCCGTGTCGCCGCAGCGCCGCTACATCCGGCAGGCGGTCGACTGTCTGCGCGCCGGCGGCGTGATCGTCTATCCGACGGACTCCTGCTACGCGCTTGGCTGCCACATCGGCGACAAGGGCGCGCTCGAGCGCATCAGCGCGATCCGCAACGTCGACCGGCATCATCACTTCACGCTGGTGTGCCGCGATCTCGCCGACGTCGGCAAGTATGCGCTGGTGGAGAACTGGCAATACCGCCTGCTGCGGGCGTACACGCCGGGTCCGTACACCTTCATCCTGCGGGCGTCGAAGGAGACGCCGCGGCGGCTCAAGCACGAGCGGCGCGGAACGATCGGCCTGCGCGTGCCCGATCACCCGGTGACCGCACTCCTGCTCGCCGAGCTCGGTGAGCCGATCATGAGCTCGACCCTGTGGTTGCCCGGGGAGGATGCACCGCGAACCGATGCGGCCGAGATCCATCAGATCCTCGGCAACCGTGTCGACCTGGTGCTCGACGGCGGCCATTGCGGTCTGGTCCCGACCTCGGTGATCGACCTGTCGGCCGGCCACCCCGTGGTCGTGCGTCGGGGGCGCGGCGACGTGAGCCCATTTGTCGGGCCGCCGCCCGTATAATGCGCGCTCGATTCGTGGGCCTGATATTGATGTTAAATCTCTAAAAAAGTTCTAAGTGGTTAACTTATCAGTATTTCTTACTAAGGTTTCGGTCTGGGCGATTCCGGTGCTGTTCGCGATCACGCTGCACGAGGTCGCGCACGGTCTGGCCGCGCGCCATTTCGGTGATCGTACCGCCGAGATGCTCGGGCGCCTGAGCCTCAATCCCCTGCGGCACATCGATCCGGTCGGCACGGTGCTCGTTCCGGCGCTGCTGCTCGCGCTGGGCGGCCCGCTGTTCGGCTGGGCGAAGCCCGTGCCGATCGCTCAACGCGCGCTGCGCGATCCGCGCCGCTCGATGATCTGGGTCGCGCTCGCCGGGCCCGCGGCGAACCTCGCGATGGCACTCGCGTGGTGCGCGGTGCTCGCCGGCGTCGCGCGCCTCGACGGATCGCTGACCCTGGTCGGCTGGCTCGCGCTGATGGCGCAGGCCGGCATCGTGATCAACGTGGTCCTCGCGCTGTTCAACCTGTTCCCGATCCCGCCGCTCGACGGCGGCCGCGTGCTCGTCGGGGTCTTGCCGCCACGGGCGGCGGCGGCCGTCGAGAAGCTCGAGCCGTTCGGCTTGCTGATCGTGCTCGCGCTGACCGCGGTCGGCGTGTTCGGCTGGATCTTCGATCCGGCCTATCGGTTGATCGGCCACGTGATCGGGGCCTTGATCGGGAGTTCCACGTGAGCGTCGCACCGCCGAGCCGACGGGTGCTGTCCGGGATGCGACCGACGGGGCAGCTGCACCTCGGCAACTATCACGGTGCCCTGAAGAACTGGATCGACCTGCAGTACCAGTACGAATGCTATTTCTTCATCGCCGACTGGCACGCGCTCACCACCGGCTACGAGGACACCTCGCGCCTCGAGGAGCACGTGTGGACGATGGCGATCGACTGGCTGGCCGCGGGCTTGAACCCGGGGGTCGCGACGTTGTTCGTCCAGTCGAAAGTGCCCGAGCACGCGGAGCTTCACCTGTTGCTGTCGATGATCACGCCGCTCGGCTGGCTCGAGCGGGTGCCATCGTACAAGGACCAGCAGGCGCAGCTCCAGGACCGTGAACTCGACACCTACGGGTTCCTCGGTTATCCGCTGCTGCAGTCGGCCGACATCCTGCTGTACCGGCCGCAGTACGTCCCGGTCGGCGAAGACCAGGTCGCGCACGTCGAGATCACCCGCGAGATCGCGCGGCGGTTCAACCACATCTACGGCCGGGAAGCGGAGTTCGAGGCCAAGGTCGACAAGGCGATCAAGAGCCTCGGTTCGCGCAACGCGACGCTGTACCGGACCCTGCGCAAGGAATTCCAGGAGAAAGGCGACGCGGAGGCGCTCGGCAAGGCGCGCGCCCTGGTCGAGTCGAACGCGCGGCTCACGGTCGCGGACCGCGACCGCCTGCTCGGTTACCTCGAGGGCGCCGGGATCGCGGTGCTGCCCGAGCCGGAAGTGCTGTTGACCGCGACGCCGAAGGTGCCGGGCCTCGACGGGCGCAAGATGTCGAAGTCCTATGGCAACACGATCGGCCTGCGCGAAGACAGCGATTCGGTGGTGCGCAAGCTCCGGACGATGCAGACCGATCCGGCGCGCGTGCGGCGGACCGATCCCGGCGATCCGCAGAAGTGCCCGGTCTGGGACCTGCATCAGGTCTACTCGAGTGCCGAGACCCGTGACTGGGTGCAGGCGGGATGCCGCTCGGCGGGGATCGGCTGTCTCGATTGCAAGCAGCCGTTGATCGACAAGATCGTGGAGGAGACCTCGGCGATCGCGAAGCGGGCCCGGGAGTTCGAGGAGAACCCCGATGTCGTTCGCGGGATCATCGCGCAGGGCTGCGACCGGGCGCGCGACGTCGCGCGCGATACGATGGAAGTCGTGCGGCACGCGATGTCGCTGGATTATCGATGAGCGGATCGACCGACGCGCCACCGCCGGACGAGGGTTCGGTGCACCCGCTCGGCACATTGCCGGCCCAGGCCGAAATGCCGTTCGCGGTCGTGGATGGACAGCCGATCACGGTGCTGCCGCGCGACCTGTACATCCCCCCGCAGGCGCTCGAGGTGTTCCTCGAGGCGTTCGAGGGGCCGCTCGACATGCTGCTGTACCTGATCCGGCGGCAGAACCTCGACATCCTCGATATCCCGATCGCGGAGATCACGCGCCAGTACATGCGCTACATCGAGCTGATGCAGGTGCTGCAGCTCGAGCTCGCGGGCGAGTACCTGCTGATGGCGGCGACGCTCGCGGAAGTGAAGTCGAGGATGCTGCTGCCGCGCGTGCGCAGCGACGAGGGTGCCGAGGAGGTCGATCCGCGCGCCGAACTCGTGCGGCGCCTGCAGGAGTACGAACGATTCAAGCGCGCCGCCGAGGGCATCGATCGCATCCCCCGGCTGGAGCGGGACACCTGGATCGCTGCGGCCGAGCTGCCGGGGCGCAAGGTGGTGCGCCTGCCGCCGCAGGTCACGCTGCAGGAGATGCTGGTCGCCTTCCAGGAGGTGCTCGCGCGCAGCGACATGTTCGCGCATCACCACGTGCAGCGCGAAGCCTTGTCGGTACGGCAGCGAATGACCGACGTCCTCGCGGCGCTCGAGACCGGGGACTTCGTGGATTTCGTCCGCCTGTTTCGCGCAGAGGAGGGGCGTCTCGGCGTCACGGTCACGTTCATCGCGGTGCTCGAGTTGCTTCGCGAGGGCCTGATCGAGATCCAGCAACCCGAGCCCTACGCCCCGCTGCACCTACGGCGCGGCGCGGGGCGCTCGGCCCGCGAGATCGGCGCGGACGGGGCGGCGAACGGGGACAACCTGAGAATGCAGAATGAGTGAAGACTACGTGAAGAACGTCGTCGAGGCGGCGCTGCTCGCGGCCGGGCGACCGCTCGGCCTCGACGACCTGGCGTCGGTGTTCGACGAGCGGGATGGCATCGACGCGGCCGCGCTGCGCGTGGCGATCGAGGCACTGCGCGCCGACTATGCGAATCGTGGAATCGACCTCACCGAGGTCGCGAGCGGCTTTCGGGTGCAGATCCGACCGGCGCTCGCCGAGCCCGTCTCGAAGCTCTGGGTCGAGCGGCCGGCGAAATATTCGCGTGCGCTGCTCGAGACGCTCGCGCTGGTCGCGTACCGGCAGCCGATCACCCGGGGCGAGATCGAGCAGATCCGCGGCGTCGCGGTCAATCCGAACATCGTGAAGACCTTGCTCGAGCGCAACTGGATCCGCGTCGTCGGGCATCGCGACGTGCCGGGAAAGCCCGAACTGCTCGGCACCACCCGGGAATTCCTGGATTACTTCGGCTTGAAGAAGCTCGACGACCTGCCGACGCTCGCCCAGTTGAAGGAACTCGAGGACATGCGGGTGCAGCTCAGCCTCCCGGGCGCGGAGGCGGCCGAGGTCGCGGCCGAGGCGGTCGAGCCCGCCGCGAGCGGGGAGGCGCCCGACGTGCAGGGGCCGCCCCCGGTGGATGCGCCGCCCCCGGAGAATGCGTCGCCCGCTGCGGAGTCGGACGAACCATCGCCGCCGGCGCCCGCCGGCGCGTCGGACGTGGGCTGAGCCCATGCGATCCCGCGCGCCTCGGCGCAAGGCAGCGGCGCCGGTCGGGCGGGTGCAGAAGGTGCTCGCCGCCGCGGGTGCGGGTTCGCGCCGCGAGATCGAGCGTTGGATCCGCGACGGACGTCTCAAGATCAACGGCGCGGTGCCGGCGCTCGGCGCGAGCCTCGTGCCCGGGGATCGGGTCACGCTCGACGGTCGCCCGATGCGCTTTCGGACCGAGTCGCCGCGAGCGGCTCGCGTGCTGCTCTACCACCGCTCGCCCGGCGACCCGCTCGATCTGAAGGAGGCAGCGTCGCGTTCGCCCGACCGCCTGCGTCTGTCGCGCGCCGGCGGGCGCTGGCTCGCAATCCAGCCGTTGCCGCCGGTCGATGGGGGACTCGAGATCCTGACCGACGACGGCGCCTGGGCGCATCGGGTGTCCCGGGGTGCCCACCGGCTGGAGCAGGACTACCTCCTGCGCTTGCGCGGACCACTCGACGAGGCTCGCGTCGCCGAGTTCCTCGTGGCGACCGACTGCGAGGGCGAGCGCATGGAGATCCTCGCGGCGACGCCGCAGTACGGCGAAGGCGTGAACCACTGGCTCACGGTGACCGTGCGAGCGACCCGGCCTGCGTCGGTGCGGCACTGGTGGGGCGCGCGCGGCTTCGTGGTCAGTCGACTGATGCGGGTGCGCGTCGGGCCGGTGCGGCTCGGGCGCGAGTTGCCCCGCGGCCATTCCCGGCCGATGACGGCGGGCGAGCGCGACGCGCTGCTCGCCGCGATCACGGATGAGCCACGCGCGGACCTCGCGACCGCGCAGGTCGCCGAAGGACTCTCCGACCGCGCAAGCCCGACTCCGCCGGCAGCGCCTACTGTGCGTCGAAATAACGCCCGCTGATCTCGCGGCTGTCGCGTCCGAGCAGGTACAGGAACGTGCCGGTCACGCGATCGGGCGCCGGGAGCGTATTCGGGTCCTCGCCCGGATAGGCGGCAAAGCGCATCGGCGTGCGCATCGGCCCGGGATTCACGCTGTTCGCGCGGATGCTCGTGACCCCCGCGAGTTCCTCCGCGAGCATCGCGCGGACCGTCTCCAGGCCGCTTTTCGCGACCGCGTACGCGCCCCAGAAGGGACGCGGCCGATTCACCACGCCGCTGCTCGCGAACACCACGGACGCGTCCTCGGCGCGGCGCAGCGACGGCAGCAGTACCTGGGTCAGGATGAACGGCGCGGTCAGGTTCACGTGCAGCACCCGGCACCAGGTCGGCACGTCGTACATCTCGAGCGGGGTGCGATCGCCGAGGATCGCGGCCGCGTGCACCAGGCCGTCGAGCCGACCGTACTCGCGCTCGATCGTCGCCGCGAGCGCGTCGTAGTCGGACGCGGTCGCGCTGGCCAGGTCGAGCGGCGCCAGCGCCGGCTTCGGTCCGCCCTCGGCCTCGATCCGATCGTACAACGCATCGAGTTTGCGTTCGTTGCGGCCGCACAGGATCACGCTCGCGCCGACGCGCGCACACGCGACCGCGATCGCACCGCCGAGCCCGCCGCTCGCGCCGGTGATCAGGATCACGCGGCCGGCGAGCAGGTCGGTCGGCGCGACGTACGTTTTCGGATCGAGGGTCGTCGTCATGGGATCTCCGGAGATCGGGAAGGCGCCCGTGCGGCGCGCCGGGCGGTGCGCCACGCGAGGAACACGTCGGACAGCCGCGCCGGCGCCACGGCGGTGGGTCGAGGGGCGCTCGAATGATGCGCCTCGAGAACAGCGAGCACCAGGAGTCCACGGTGCCTCGACCGCGCGTCCGCCGGGAGCGCGTCCACGGCGGCGTTGAACCGCCGACGCGCCTCGGCGCGCAGCGCGCCGGCTCGGCTCGGGTCGGCGGCGGCATCCTCGGCCGAGTCCGCGAGGAACCGTCCCACCGCGATCGCGCGCGTGCATGCGGCGAGCGGATTCGCGGCGCGGCGTTCGGGCGACGGCGTGGCGAGCATCGCTGCGACTCGCAGCGGGCCGCCGATCAGTGCGTCGGCATGCGCCTCGAGATCGGGGGCGGCATCGACCGTCGCGCCGCCGACCGGGTGCGCCGCCGCCTCGACCGCTCGCTCGAGCGGATCCCAGTCGCTCGGCGCCGCGTCGACCGATGCGAGGAGATATCGACCGATCGGGTGCGCGGGGCGCCCCTGCCGGAGTCGCAGGATCTCGTCTCGCCACCACGCGAGCTTGGTCGCGGCAACTTCCGGCGCGAGATCGGTGCGCTGCGCCGCACGCCATTCCGCGAGCAGCGCGAACACCCCGAGGAGCGGCGCACGTGCGGCGGGTGCTGCGAACAGCCACGCGAGGTGACGTGCGCTGCCGGGCGGCACCGCGCGCCCGCGATACGGTTCGTCGAGGATCGTCAACCCTGCGCGCCCCGGTTCCGATGCGCGGTGCGCGCGGCGATCGTCATCGTGCGCAGGCCACGGCGAGCCAGTCGGCGATCTCGACGGGCGAGTCGATCGCACCATCCGCACCCCAGGCGTCGAGGTCGTCGTCGGGCCCATGGTATCCGTAGCGCGCGACCAGCGAGGGCATCCCGGCGGCGCGGGCCGCCTCGATGTCGCGTGCCGCGTCGCCGACGTAGACGCACTCCGCGGGCGCGGCGCCCGCGAGCCTCGCCGCGTGCAGCAGCGGCAGCGGATGCGGCTTGCGCTCGGCGACCGTGTCGCCGCTGACCACGCACGCGAACCGCGTTCGCAGGCCGAGCGAGTCGATCAGGGGCTCGGTGAGCCAGGCGGCCTTGTTCGTCACGATACCCGCCGCGAGGCCGTGCGCCGCGATCGCGTCGAGCGCGCGTTCCATCCCGGGAAACAGCCGCGTGTCGACGCAGAGCGCGTCGCGATACAGTTCGAGAAAGCGCTGCCGGAGCGCGTCGAACTCGGTCTCGCCGACGTCGTCGAAGCCCGCGCGCAGCACGCCGCCCGCGCCGTGGCTCACGCGCGGCCGGACCCGTTCGTAGGCGACGGGGGCACGGTGGCGCTCGCTCAGCAGCGCGCTGAACGCGCGGTACATGTCGGGTGCGGTGTCGAGCAGCGTTCCGTCGAGGTCGAACAGCACCGCCCGCGGCGGACGATCGCGAAGGCGCTCAGGAATCGGCACGGCGGAAGTGGGCGAGATAGTTCACGGCCGCGTGGCGCGACAGGCCGAACGAGCGCGTGATCGGATCGTAACCGACCCCGGTCAGATCGCGCAGCACGAGCCCGGCCGTCCGCCCCCAGCGAGCGAGCTCGGAGGGACGGATGAATTTCAGATAATCGTGGGTACCGCGCGGCAGTGCACGCGCGAGGTATTCGGCACCGATGATCGCAACCAGGAACGACACCCACGTTCGGTTCAGCGTCGAGACGACCACGTCGCCGCCGGGTCGCACGAGCGCGGCGAGCGCGGCGAGAGTCGATGCCGGGTCGGGGACGTGTTCGAGCATCTCCATGCAGGTCACGAGGTCGAATCCGCCCGGCCGTTCGGCGGACAGCGCTTCGGCTGTGATCGATCGATAGTCGATCTCGAGCCCGCTCCCGGCCGCGTGGGCCCTTGCGACCTCGATGACCGATGGGGCGAGGTCGATCCCGAGGGCGTGCCCGCCGGCGCGCACCATCGCCTCGCAGAGGATCCCTCCGCCGCAGCCGACGTCCACGATGGTCTTGCCGGCGAGGCCGACCGTGCGCTCGAGATACTCGACGCGCGCGGGGTTCAGCTCGTGCAACGGTCGGGAGGACCCGGCCGGGTCCCACCACTCGTGCGCGATCGCGTCGAACTTCCGCAATTCGGCGGGATCCGCGTTTTCGGTTGTCGCTCCAGACATCGCCATCATCCTCCTGCCTTCAGCCGCTGCGCGGCCTGCGACGCGCGCTCGCGTATCTGCGTCCAGTCGAACCGGGTCGGTTGCGATCGGAAGATCGCGGGGCGACCTGCGATCCAGACGTCGCGGACGATGTCACGTCCGCCGCAGAAAACCAACTGTTCCACGAGGCCGACCGCGCTCGGAACCGCCGGGCCGAGCGCTTCGACGCAGCACAGATCCGCCCACTTGCCGGTCTCGAGCGTCCCGACGTGCGCGTCGATCCCGAGCGCCTCGGCGGCGTCCCGCGTCGCCATCGCGAGCACCTCCCACGCCCCGAGCGGTGGCGCGGCGCCGCTCGCCACGAGCGCGCACAGGCGCAGCTCGCGCCACAGATCG
>JAJXYU010000091.1 GCA_021780395.1 Pseudomonadota bacterium | reverse complement strand
GAGCGCGAAACCCGGCCTGCCACCGGCCGTCTCGAGCGGCGTCACCGCGCGCACGCCCGGGACCGCGCCGAGCGCGCTGCGCAGCGCGGGATCCGCGCGATCGACCGTGACCAGGAGCCGGCCTTCACGGCGCAATTCGTCGAGGCGCGAATCGATCACCTTGCGGCCGCCGCGCAGGATCAGCACCCGCTCGCAGACCGCCTGCACCTCCTGCAGGATGTGCGTCGAGACGATCACGGTCGCCGACTTCGAGAGTTCGCGAATCAGTTCGCGCATCTGCAGGATCTGCGTCGGGTCGAGACCGTTCGTGGGTTCGTCGAGGATCACGATGTCCGGACGGTGCAATATCGCCTGCGCGACGCCCACCCGCTGCCGATATCCGCGGGACAGGGTCTGGATCGGCTGCGCGGCCTTGTCCGCGAGTGCGGTTCTGCGGATCGCCTCGGCGATGGCGGCGGCACGCCGTGCCGGCGGAATGTCGTGCAGCGCGGCCTGGAATTCCAGGAATTCGACCACCGCCATTTCCGGCCACACCGGGCAGTTCTCCGGCAGGTAGCCGATCCGGCGCTGGATCGCGGGGGTGTCGCGGCCGATCGTCAGGTCGTCGACCTCGATCGTCCCGGAGGTCGGCTCGAGGAAGCCGGTCAGCATCTTCATGATCGTCGTCTTGCCGGCGCCGTTGTGGCCGAGCAGACCGACGACCTCGCCGCGATTGATCGTGAAGCTCACGTCGTCTACCGCGAGCAGGTCGCCGTATCGACGGGTCAGGCGGGTCAACTTGATCATTCGGTTCCCCGTGGGCAGTGCGGCGACGGGCGCCGCCGGGTCGACAGTCGCGACAGACCGACACGGACCGCGCGAGTTCCCCGGGAGGCCGTCGATGAATGGTTTGTAATCCAGCGTCGGAGGGGGGGCGGGACCCGATCCCGCGCGAATCGGCATCGCAGGATCTGAAAAAGGCATTTGCCGGGGGCCGCTCCGTACTCC
The DNA here is from genome assembly GCA_021780395.1 of Pseudomonadota bacterium. The sequence continues at coordinate 2,702 of JAJXYU010000091.1, read as the reverse complement.
ACCCTCGATCGCCTGCGCGACCGGGCGCACGCCGCGGCGTGCGCCGCGTACAATGTTGCCCGAGGACCCGCGGGAGGAGTGACGAGACCGATGAGCGAACGAGAGACGCCCGCCGCCCGGCGCGGTCGCCGCCGCCCCGCGGCGACGACCGACGCGCATGCGATTTTCGACCGGAGTCGCTACTACCGCAGGCTCCGCAACCCGTTCACGCCGCTCAAGGTGTTCTCGGAGGACCAGGTCGCTGCGATGCACGATGCGGCGCTCGGCATGCTCGAGACCCAGGGCATGAAGGTGCTGTCGGCCGACGCCCGCGCGATCTACCGCCACGCGGGCGCACAGGTCGACGAGTCGTCCCAGGTCGTCCGCCTCGACCGCGGACTGGTGATCGAGTGCCTCGCGAAGGCGCCGCGCGACATCACGCTGCATTCGCTGGATCCGGAGCGCCACGTGCCCTTGTCGGACGGCCACGTGGCGTTCGCGCCGACCTCCGGGCCGCCGAACGTGATGGACAGCGCTCGCGGACGGCGCGCGGGGACCCTCGAGGATTTTCGCAACCTGATCAAGCTGTGCCAGAGCTTCTAGGTGATCCACGTGCTCGGCGGCGCGACCGAGGCGCAGGACGTGCCGGTGCAGTTGCGACACCTCGAGTTCATGCGCTCCCAGCTCGAGTTGAGCGACAAGATCCCGTTCGTGTTCTCGCGCGGTCACGGGCAGGTCGCGGACGTGTTCGAACTGCTGCGCATCGCGCATCGCGTGAGCCCGGAAGAGTTCCGGCAACGTCCCTACACCTACACGGTCATCAACACCAATTCACCGTTGCAGCTCGACGTCCCGATGGCGGACGGGATCGTCGACTTCGCGACCGCCGGGCAGGTGTTGATCATCACGCCGTTCACCCTGGCCGGCGCGATGGCGCCGGTCACGCTCGCCGGTGCGCTCACGCTCGCCCATGCCGAAGCGCTCGCGGGCCTCGCCCTGGCCGAAATCGTCCGGCCCGGTGCGCCGGTGGTCTACGGGAGCTTCACCTCGAACGTGGACATGAAGTCGGGGTCGCCCGCGTTCGGGACGCCGGAATACGTGAAGGCGTCGTTCGGCGCCGGGCAGCTCGCCCGTCATCTCGGCCTGCCGTGGCGTTCCTCGAACGCGACCGCGTCCAATGCGCCCGACGCGCAGGCGGCGTACGAGTCGCAGATGAGTCTGTGGGGCGCGTTGCTCGGCGGCTGCAACTTCATGCTGCACGCTGCCGGATGGCTCGAATGCGGGCTCACCACCAGCTACGAGAAGTTCATCCTCGACATCGAGATGTTGCAGATGTTCGCGGAGACGTTCCTGCCGGTCGGCGCGAGCGAGGCGGACCTTGCGGTGCAGGCGGTCGCGGAGGTCGGGCCCGGTGGGCACTTCTTCGGCTGCGCGCACACGATGGAGCGCTATCGCGCCGCGTTCTACTCGCCGCTGGTGTCCGACTGGCGCAACTACGGCAGCTGGGCCGAGGACGGCGCGAAGAGCGCGACCGAGCGAGCGAGCACGATCTGGCGGGAGACGCTCGCGCGCTACGTCGCACCGGCGCGCGACCTGGCGGTGATCGAGGAGCTGAACGAGTACGTCGCGCGGCGCACCGCGGCCGGCGGCGCACCCCCGATCTCCTGAGACCGCTACAGTCCGCCGACCGCGCGTTCGAGCCGGAAGTCCGCGATCTCGAGGTCGTACTTCGCGGCGTCGCGATTGGTGAGCGCGGTCGTGCGCAGCGCGTCCGCCTCGAGCACCTGGGTATTGGTGCCGAGGCCGCTCCGATAGAGCTCGTCGGCGACCCGCACGTTCTCCTCCGCCTGGGCGACGGTGACCGCCGCCGCGCGCAGTCGCGCGGCGGCGTCGTCCCGGTTCAGCAGGCTCATCCGCACCTCGAGCGCGATCTTCGAGCGCAGGTCCTGCAGGCGCCGTTCGGCCGCTCGGGCGCGTTCGTCGATCGCATCCGTCTGCGCGCGGATCTGTCCGCTCGCAAACAGCCGCCACTTCAGCGTGACGCCGACCGACGCGAAGTTCTGCCGATCGAGGATCTGGTTGTCGAAGTGGTTGTACCCCGCGTGCAGCGCGATCTGCGGCAGCCCCTGCGCCCGCGTCTCGCGCGCGGAGTCGAGGAGTCGGGCGTGCAGCGCGTCGAGGGCGACGATCTCCGGGCGCTCGGCGTCGGCCCGTGCGACCAGCGTCGCGAGCGAGCCAGCCGTCTGCGGCGGGGTCGGATCGAGGAGCTGCGGCTGGCGGTCGAGCGGCTCGCCGACCCAGCGGTTGTAGGCGGCGATCGCGATCGCGAGCGCGTTCTGCGCGCGCAGGTGTGCCTGCTCGGCGTTCGCAAGCGCGACCTCGGCCGCGAGCAGGTCGGATTTCGCGACCGCTTGCTTCTCGTACATCACCTGCACGTCCGCGGCGTGCGCGCGCAGGCTCGCGAGGTCCGAATCGGCGACCTCGAGCGCGCTGCGGGCGCGCAGTACGCCGAGGTAGGCCTCGGCGACCGCGAGCTTCACGTCGGCGGTGGTCATTCGCTCCTCCGCGGCCGCACCGCGCGCGCCGGCGCGCGCGGCGCCGATCGATCCCGCAAGTCCCCCCGAGGTCCACACCGGGAGCGACAGATCGGCGGCGGCGCTCGCGAACCCGTCGTGGCGCCAGATCTTGGGCGACCGGAACGGTCCATTCGGGGTCTGGATGTC
>JAJXYU010000191.1 GCA_021780395.1 Pseudomonadota bacterium | reverse complement strand
CGTCGAGCGGGCGCTCACGGCCGTGCCCGGCGTCGTCGGCGCGGACGTGAACCTCGCGACCGAGCGCGCGGTGGTCGCGGCGCGCGAGGGGGAGCTGCGCACCGCGGACCTGATCGAGGCGCTGCGTCGCGCCGGATACGACGCCGAGGTGATCACCGGCGATCTCGCGCGCGATCGGCAGATCGACGCGGCCGCCGCCCGGCGGCTGCGGTCCGAGGGGATCCGCGTCGTCGCGGCGATCGCGCTGAGCGCGCCCCTGCTCGCGCCGATGGCCGGTGGCGCACTGCCCGGCGCGGTGCAGTTCGCGCTCGCGACGCCGGTCCAGTTCCTGTTCGGCGCGCGCTTCTATGCCGGCGCGTGGAAGGCGCTGCGCGCGCGCGTCGGCAACATGGACCTGCTGGTCGCGCTCGGGACCTCGACCGCTTATTTCTACAGTCTTGCGCTGTGGATCGAGACGCCGCGGCGCACCGACCTGTATTTCGACTCCGCCGCGGTGGTGATCGCGCTCGTCAGCGTCGGCAAGTGGCTCGAGGCGCGCGCGAAGCGATCGACGACCGCGCAGATCCGCGCGCTGATGTCCCTGCGTCCGGAACGGGCGCGCGTCGAGCGGCCGGGCGGTGAGGTGGAGGTTCCGGCCGGTGACGTCGCGGTCGGCGACGTCGTCGTGATCCGTCCCGGCGAGCGGGTGCCGGTCGACGGCCGGGTGATCGCTGGTATGAGCGAGGTCGACGAGAGCCTCGTGACCGGCGAGAGCCTGCCGGTCGCGAAGGCCCCGGGCGATTCCGTGACTGGCGGCGCGATCAACGGCGACGGGTTGCTGCGCGTCGAGACCACCGCGGTCGGCGAGCGCTCGACGCTGGCGCGGATCATTGCGCTGGTCGATCGCGCGCAAGAGAAGAAGGCGCCCGTGCAGCGGCTCGTCGACCGGGTCGCGGCGGTCTTCGTGCCGGCGGTCCTCGGAGTGGCGGCGCTCACGTTCCTCGTGTGGTGGTTGCTCGCCGGGAATCCCGCGGCCGGGGTGATCGCCGCGGTGTCGGTGCTCGTGATCGCGTGCCCTTGCGCGCTCGGGCTCGCGACCCCGACCGCGCTGATGGTCGGCACCGGCGTGGCGGCGCGCGCCGGGATCCTGATCCGCGACGTCGAGGCGCTCGAGCGCGCGCACCGCCTCGACACGATCGTCCTCGACAAGACCGGCACCGTGACCACCGGGCAGCCTGCGGTCGCCGAGATCCTGAGCTTCGGCGGCGACGAGCGCGAACTGCTCTCGATGGCGGCCGCCGCGCAGACCGGCAGCGAGCATCCGCTCGCGCGCGCGGTGCTCGCGCGCGCCGCGGGCCTCGCACTGCCCCCGCTCGAGGAGTTTCGCAGCCGTCCCGGTCTCGGCGTGCTCGCGCGGGTCGGCGGCCGACGGATCGCGATCGGCAATCGCCGGCTGATGGCCGAAGCCGGCGCATCCGTCGAGGCGGGCGAGGCGCGGGCGGCCGCGCTCGAGACGCGCGGCGCCACGGTCGTGTGGGTCGCGACGCTCGATCCGGCGCCCGCATGCGTCGGCGCGTTCGCGATCGAGGATCCGATCCGGCCGACCTCGGCGGCCGCGGTGCGCCGCCTGCGGGAGATCGGCGTCGAGACCGTGCTGCTCTCCGGCGACCACGAGCGCACCGTCGCCGCGGTCGCCGCGGCGCTCGGCATCAGCCGGTTCTTCGCCGGCGTCGTGCCGGCGGAGAAGGCCGAGCACGTGCGCCGGCTGCAAGCCGAGGGTCATCGGGTCGGCATGGTCGGCGATGGCGTGAACGATGCGCCCGCGCTCGCCGCGGCCGACGTCGGCATTGCGATCGGCACCGGCACCGACGTCGCGATGCAGACCGCGGGCGTCACGCTGCTGCGCGGGGATCCCCTGCTGATCGCGGACGCGATCGACGTGAGCCGCGCGACCTACCGCAAGATCGTGCAGGGACTGTTCTGGGCGTTCTTCTACAACGTGATCGGGATGCCGGCCGCGGCGCTCGGCTGGCTGAACCCGATGGTCGCGGGCGCCGCGATGGCGCTGTCGTCGGTCACCGTGGTCACGAACGCGCTCAGCCTGCGGCGCTGGCGCGCCGCCGCCTCGATTGCGGCCCCGCCGCCAGTTCGCTAAGCTCCAACGTTTCCTCCGTCCGGGAGTCTCGAATGCTGAACCTCGTCGCCGGGTCCGGATCCTCTCGCAAGCTGGGCACGATCGCCGCGTCCGCGGCACTGCTGCTCGTCGCGGTCGGCGCTCGGGCGGCCCCCGCGCACGCATTCCTCGGCGGCAAGCTCGAGTGGCGCAGCATCGGCCCGAACATCGGTGGCCGGGTCGTCGCGGTCGCGGGCGTGCCGAACCAGCCGAACCTGTTCTACATGGGCGCCGTCGACGGTGGCGTGTGGCGGAGCACCGACTACGGGGTCGTGTGGCACAACCTCACCGACGGGAAGTTCCCATCGGCCAGCGACAGCATCGGCGCGATCGCGGTCGCGCCCTCCAACCCGAGCGTCCTCTACGTCGGCACCGGCGAGACCGACATCCGCAACGACATGATCGTCGGCGACGGGATGTACAAGTCGGTCGATGCCGGCAAGACCTGGACCTACGACGGGCTCGGCGACACCCACACGATCGGCGCGATCGTCGTCGACCCGCGCAATCCCGACGTGGTCTATGCGGCCTCGATGGGGCACGTGTTCAAGCCGAACCCGGATCGCGGCGTGTTCAAGTCGACCGACGGCGGCAAGACCTGGCACAAGGTGCTCTACGTCGACGACAAGACCGGCGCGATCACCGTCGTGATGGACCCGCACGACCCGAACGTGCTCTACGCGGCGATGTGGCAGGCGCAGCGGATGCCCTGGGGTCTCGATGACGGCGGGCCGGGGAGCGGTCTGTACAAGACCGTCGATGGCGGCGCGCACTGGACGAACATCACGCGCAACGCCGGACTGCCGCGCGGCATGCTCGGCCGGGTCGGCGTCGCGGTGGCCGCGAGCGATCCGAACGTCGTTTACGCGATCCTCCAGGCGAAGGACGGCGGCGTGTTCCGCTCGTCGAACGGCGGCGCGACCTGGCGGCGCGTGAACGGCAACTGGAGCCTGCGCCAGCGCGGGTTCTACTACACCAGCATCTACGTGGATCCGACCGATCCGCAGACCGTCTACGTGCCGAACGTGGACGCGCTGTGGGTGTCCCGCAACGGCGGCGCGTCGTTCGCGAAGCTGCGCCCGCGGCACGGCGACAACCACATCGTCTGGATCAACCCGAACGATCCGAAGATCCTGCTCGAGGGTAACGACGGCGGTGCGGCGGTCTCGACCGACGGCGGGCGGACCTGGAGCACCGAGCACAACCAGCCGACCGGCCAGTTCTACCACGTCGCGCTGGACGATGCGTTTCCGTTCAACGTCTACGGCGCGCAACAGGACGAGGGATCGTTCGAAGGGCCGAGCGCGTCGCCGGCCGGTGCGATCCCGACCGGCGCGTGGCATTCCGTCGCGCTCGGCGAGAGCACCTTCGTCGCGCCGGTGCCCGGCCACCCGGACGCGACCGTCGGGAGCGACTATTACACGGTGATGCAGCGTTACAACCGCGTCACCGGCAGCCGGCGGGACGTGAGCCCCGAGCCGCAATATCTCGACGGCGTGTCGGCGGCCGAAATGGAATACCGACTCGGATGGACCCATCCGATCTTCTTCGCGCCGAACGATCCGCACGAGCTGTTCCTCGCGTCGCAGTACGTGATGAAGAGCGATGACGGCGGACGGACCTGGAAGACGATCAGTCCCGATCTGACGCGCAACGACCCGTCGACCGAGAAGCCGAGCGGCGGGCCGGTCGACCTCGACCAGACCGGCGCCGAGATCTTCCCGGACATCTCCGCGCTCGCGGTGTCGCCGATCGACCCGCGGGTGATCTGGGCCGGTTCGCAGGACGGTCTCGTGCACGTGACCACCGACGCCGGCAAGCACTGGCAGCTGGTGACGCCGCCGGCATTGACCGAGTGGGCCGAGATCTCTTCGATCGAACCTTCGCACGTCGCGGCCGGGACCGCGTACCTGACCGCGCAGCGCATCATGTGGGACGACCCGCGCCCGTACGTCTTCGAGACCACGGACTTCGGCCGCCACTGGTCGGTGCTCACGCAGGGACTGCCGGCGGACGAGGCGGTGTTCGTGGTCCGGCAGGATCCGGACGATGCCTCGTTGCTGTTCGCCGGGACCGCGAACAGCGTGTACGCGAGTTTCGACGGCGGCGCGCACTGGACACCGATCAGCAACAACCTGCCGCACGTGCAGGTTCGCGACCTCGCGATCGATCCGCGTGAAGGCGAGATCGTCGCCGCGACGCACGGCCGCTCATTCTGGGTTCTCGGGAACCTGCAGCTCCTCGAGCAGCTGTCGCATCACGAGTCGACCGCGGCCGACGCGACCCGGCTGTTCGCGCCACAACGCGCATGGTTGACGAACGCGTACGGGATCGACAGCAGCGCGCCGCACCGCGGCTCGTTCGGGCAGAATCCGCCGTTCGGAGCGACCGTGTTCTTCCACCTGCCGGCGAACTACGCCGGGAAGACTCCGGTCAACCTCGCGTTCCTCGACGCGGACGGGCATCTGGTGCGCCGCTTCGCGCTGCACTTGAAGGTCAAGCAGCCGAAGATGCCGGCGACGGTGCGCGACAACCTGCTGCCGTCGCAGGCGAAGCGGGTCGCGGACGAGAAGCGCACCGCGGTCGAGCCGGGAATGAACCGCTTCCAATGGGATCTGCGCTATCCGGACGCGACCGACGTCACCGGCTTCGAACCGCCGGAGGAAACCGACGGCCAGACCGCGGACGCCCGCGGGCCGCTCGTGAACCCGGGCCGCTACACGGTCGTGCTCACCTACGGCGGCCGGTCGTACCGGCAGCCGCTCGAGGTGCGGCTCGACCCGCGCTTGCACACGACGCCGGCGGCGCTCCGGCAGCACCTCGCGCTGCAACTCGCGCTGCACCGCGCGGTCGATCAGCTCGACCACCGGATCAACGCCGCGATCGCGGTGCGTGACCGGCTGGCGAAGGCGGTCGCGGCGCACCGGGTCACGGCGGCGAAGGCGACCCCGGCGCTCGATGGGCTCACGCACGCGATCGACGCCGTCGTGCAGCTCGAGGTGCGATCGAGTGAAGGCGACGTGATGCACGAGATGCGCCTGCGCAGTTGGCTTGCGTACCTGCAGTCCGACATCGGTCTCGACTACCGGATGCCGAACGCCGCGCAGGTCGCGACCGCCGACCGGCTCGAGCGGCAGGCGCGTGACGGCGAGGCGAAGCTCGAGGCGGCGACCACCGCCGGCCAGGCGCTGCTGTAGGCGGCGCTCAGCGCGCCGGGTCGACGATCTCGCGATTGTCGATCAGGCGCGTGTGGCCGAGCTTCGCGGCGGCGAGCGCGACGAGCGGCGCACCCTCGCGCGGCTCGCCGAGATCGGCGCGGCGCCGAACCGCGACATAGTCAACGCGCCAGCCGTGCGCCGCGAGCTCCGCGGCCGCCGCGGCTTCGAGGCGGGACCAGTCGCGCGATCCGGCGAGGATCGCGTGGTGGAGCCGCTCCAGGACGGCGCTGAGGCGCGGCGCCTCGGCGCGCTCGCGCGGGTCGAGATAGGCGTTGCGCGAGGACAACGCGAGACCGCCGGTCTCGCGGACCGTCTCGCCGGCGAGGATCCGCACCGGCAGCGCGAGCTGTGCGACCATGTCGCGAATGACCAGCAGCTGCTGGTAGTCCTTCTTGCCGAAGACCGCGACGCCTGGTCGCACCGCGTTGAAGAGCTTCAGCACGACCGTGCAGACCCCGACGAAGAATCCCGGCCGAAACCGCCCCTCCAGCGTGTCGGCGAGCGCGGCCCGCGGCTGCACGAAGCACACCTGCGGCTCGGGGTAGAGGTCCGCTTCGGTCGGCGCGAACACGGTATCGCAGCCGGCGTCCGCCAGCAGTTCGACGTCCCGCTCGAAGGTGCGCGGATACCGCTCGAAGTCGTCGCTCGGGCCGAACTGCAGGCGGTTCACGAAGATGCTCGCGACCACCGGCCGTCCGTGTTCGGCGGCGATCCGCACGAGCGACAGGTGCCCCTCGTGCAGGTTGCCCATCGTCGGCACGAATGCGGCCGAGTCGCCGGGCGCGAGGGCCGCTCGCAGTTCCGCGATGCGCTCGATGACCTTCATGCGGGGCCGTCAGTAACCGTGCAGCGATTCGTCGGGATAGGCGCCGCTCTTCACGTCGTGCACGAAGCGGCGGACCGCCTCGTGCAGGTCGGCCGTCCCGTCGACGAACCGCCGGACGAATCGCGGCAGCTTTCCCGGCGTCACGCCGAGCATGTCGTGCATCACCAGCACCTGGCCGCTGCAGTCGGGTCCGGCGCCGATCCCGATCGTCGGGATCGGCAGTTCGGCGGTGAGTTCGCGGGCGAGCGCGCTCGGCACGAGTTCCAACACGAGCATCTGCGCGCCGGCCTCGGCGACCTCGCGCGCCTGACGGCGCAGCAGCGCGGCCCCGTCCGTGTCGCGTCCCTGCACGCGGTAGCCGCCGAGCGCGTGCACGGTCTGCGGCGTGAACCCGAGGTGCGCGCACACCGGCATCCCGCGCTCGGCGAGCGCGCGGATCGTCGGCGTGGCCCAGGCGCCCTCGAGCTTGACCATCATCGCGCCCGCCTGGAACAGCCGGCAGGCATTGGCGATCGATTGCTCGATCGACTCGTGATAGCTGCCGAACGGCATGTCCGCGACGACCCATGCGCCACGGCTGCCGCGGGCGACACAGGCGGTGTGGTACGCGATCTCCTCGACCGTGACCGGCAGGGTATCGGCGCGGCCCTGGACGACCATCCCGAGCGAGTCGCCCACCAGCAGGACGTCGACGCCGGCCTCGTCCATCAGCCGCGCGAAACTCGCGTCGTAGCAGGTCAGGACCGCGATCTTCTCGCGATCCCGGTGCATCTGCGCGAGGCGCAACAGCGTGATCGGCTTGCGGCGCTGCGCCGTTTCATCTGCGGATTCGGTCATCGGCCTCGTCGCCTCGTGGGCGCCCGTGGGTTTCCCGGTATTCTCGCACGACACGGGACCGGGTTCGATAGACGGACGGCGTTCCGGCCGTGGCCTGGCCGGCCAGCCGGGCCGCCGTGTCCGGCGGCGGTCAATAACCCTTCGGCGGGACCGCCAGGCCCTTCGCGCGGTAGATCGGGGCGATGATCGCGCCGATCCGGGGCAGTTCGCGCGAGTACCACAACGCGGCCGCGAGGCAGGCGACCCCGCACGCGGCGACCGTCAGCGGCGCTCCGACGTGATCGGACAGCGCCCCCGCGAGGAGGCTGCCGAACGGCGCCGCGCCGAAGAACGCCATCGTGTAATAGCTCATCACGCGCCCGCGCATCCCGTCCGGCACCAACGATTGGATGATCGTGTTGCACACCGCCGCGCTCTGCATCAGGCCGAAGCCGGCGAGCACCATCGTCGCGAGCGACAGCCACAGCGCGTGCGACAGGCCGAACAGCACGAGCCCGGCGCCGAGCAGTGCCGACGCGCTGCGCAGCGTGCGGGTCAATCCGACCTCCGAGCGTCGCATCGCGAGCGCGAGCGCCGACAGCAGTGCGCCGAAGCCCGATGCCGCCGACAGCGCGCCGAGCGTGTGCGCGTCGCCGTGCAGCACCCGGGCGGCGAACACCGGCAGCAGCACCATGTAGGGCCAGCCCACCAGGCCCTGGAGGAAGAACAGCGTCAGTACGGTGCGCACCGGACGGAAGCCGCGCACGTAGTCCCAACCCTCGCGGATCTGGGCGAACAACGGCCCGATCGGCGACGCCGGCGTCGCCGGTCGCAGGCGCATCATCGCGAGCGACGCGATCACCGCGAAATAGCTGATCCCGTCGATCAGGAAGCACCAGCCGACGCCGTAGGCGGCGATCACCGCGCCCGCGATCGCGGGACCGATCAGGCGCGTGGCGTTCACGACCGAGGAATTCATCGCGATCGCGTTGCCGAGGTCATGTGGATCGTCGACCATCTGCACGAGGAAGGACTGGCGCGCCGGCATGTCGAACGCGGCGATCAAACCCTGGAACGCGGCGAGTGCGAAGATCTCCGGGAGCGTGATGGCGTGCGTCAGCGTGAGCGCGGCCATCGCGAGCGACTGCGCGGCCGCCGCGACCTGCGTGCACACCAGCAACGTGCGCCGATCGAGCCGTTCGATCCAGGCGCCGGCGATCGGTCCGAACGCGAGTGCGACGATCTGCCCGGCGAAGCTCACCGCGCCGAGCAGCAGCGCCGAATGGGTCATGCGGTAGACCAGCCAGCTGGTCGCGAGCCGGGTCATCCAGGTGCCGATCAGCGAGATGCCCTGGCCGACGAAATACAGCTGGAAGTTGCGGTGGCGAAGCGCGCGCCAGGCGTGGGCGACGGACGGTGTGCGCGCGGCGGAGCGGGGTGTGGAGTTCCGGGAGCCGCTCATCCGCCGCCCGGGGATTCGCCGCCACCGAGCGCGAGATAGAGGAGCGCGCTGTCCCGCAGCCGTTGCGCGCGTGCCCGCACGAGATCGAGCTCCGAGCGGTTGAGCTGCCGCTCGGCGTCGAGCACGCTCAGCACGCCGACCGCGCCCTCGCGGTAACTGGTCCGCATCAGCGCGAGCGCGTCGGCCGAGGTGCGCCGCGCGGCGCGCTGGGCGCGGACCTCCGCGTCGTCGTTCTGCAATGCGCGCAGCACGTCGGCGACCTGGGTGAACGCTTCGAGCACCGTGCGCTGGTAGTCGGCGAGCGACGCGCGGTAGGCGTCGACGGCCTCGCGCTCGCGCGCGCGCAGCGTGCCGCCGTCGAACAGCGGCGCGGTCAGGCCTGCCGCCATCGCCCACGCATTCGCGCCGCCGTCGAACAGGCCGCCCGGCGAGAGCGCCTGCTGGGTCGTGTTCGCCGACAGGGTGATCTGCGGATACCGGTCCGCGGCCGCGATCCCGATCGCTGCGCTCGCCGCGTGCAGCTGGGCCCCGGCGGCGCGGATGTCCGGCCGCGAGCGCACCAACCGCGACGGCAGCGTGAGCGGCAGTTCCTTGGGCAGGCGCCAGTCGCGCAACGTCATCGCGGGCGGCACCGCCGCGGCCGGCGCGGCGCCGGACAGCATCGCGAGCGCGTGGGCGGCGACGCTGATGCGCTGGCGCAGCGGGGGCAGCAGGGTCTCGTCATGCGCCAATTGGCTGCGCGCGCTGATGAGGTCCGGGAGCGTCGCGGAGCCCGCGGCGCGGGCCTTGCCGACGAGCGCGAGATTCTCGCGGTCGTTCGCGACGATCCGCTCGACGACGCCGAGCTCGCTGCGCGTCGTGGCGATCGCGAGCGCGTGTGCGAACACGTTGCCGGTCACCGCGAGCCGGGTCGCCGCAAGCTCCGCGGCGCGGAACCGCGCGAGCGCGCGCTCGCGTTCCACGGTGCGTCGCTCGCCGCCGGCCAGATCGAGCACGTAGCTCACCTGCGGGCCGACCGTGTAGTAGGTGAACGGCGGGATCACGAAGTGGGTCGGGCCGAACAGCGACACGCCGTATTTCTGCCGGCCGGCGATCCCGCTCAGCGACAACTGCGGGAACAGCGCACCGCTCGCGGCGCGCTCGGCCTCCTGCGCGGCGGCGAGCGACGCCCGCGCCGCCGCGAGCGTCTGGTTGCGGGCGAGCGCGACGCGCATCGTCCGGTCGAGCGGCGCACAGCCGAACGCGGTCCACCAGGTCGGCGTGACCGTCGCACCGGGCACGGTGCGCTGGGTCGGGGTGTCGATCCGGTCGCCGTGCGAAGTGAAGCGTGTGACCGGTGGCGGTGCCGGCGGCGAGAAATCGGGCCCGGCGGTGCAGGCGGCGAGCGCGCACAGGATCGTCGACGCGAGCGCGGACCGCGCGACGGCGGACCGCGCGAGCCGTGGCGAGGGGGAGGCCGGTCGAGGGTGGCGTCGCGGCATCAGGGTCACTCCAGCGCGATCGCTTCGGCGCCCGCGCCGCCGCCGCCGCGTCGCATCAACAACAGGAACGGGATCAGTGCGAGCGTCATCCACATGATCAGCTTGAAATCGTCGACGTACGCGACCATCGCCGCCTGGCGCGTGACCTCGGCGTTCAGTGCCGTCAGGGAGGCCTCGTTCGCCGCCGCCGCGGCGAGCGCGGGATTCGCGGTGGCGGCGTACGGTGTCAGGTGGGCGGCGAGGCTCGCATGCACGATCTGGGTGTTGCGGGTGAGCAGCGTCTGCACCGCGGAGATCCCGATGCTGCTGCCGAGGTTGCGCAGCAGATTGAAGAACGCGGTGCCTTCGGTGCGGAACCGCTCGGCGAGCGTCGCGAACGCCATCGTGCTCAACGGGACGTACACGAAGCCGACGCCGAAGCCCTGCAGGATCCCGGACACGACGATCGGCCGGGAATCCATCGTCAACGAGAACTGGGTCATCTGCCATGCCGCGACCGTCGTGATCGCGAGGCCGCCGGCCATCAGCACGCGCGCGTCGACGCGTCCGATCATCCGGCCGACGAGGATCATCGCGAACAGGGTGCCGATGCCGCGCGGCGCGGTCACGAAACCGGTGGTCACGACCGGGTAGTTCATCAGGTCCTGCAACATCGGCGGCAGCAGCGCGAGCGTCGCGAACAGCACGACCCCGACGACGAAGATGAACACGTTGCTCGCGACGAAGTTCGCATCCTTGAACAGCGCGCGGTTGATGAACGGGTGCTCGTGGGTCAGCATGTGCACCAGGAACAGGTACAGTGCGAGCGCGCAGACGATGGCCTCGACCACTATCTCCGGCGAGGAGAACCAGTCCTTCAACTGCCCGCGGTCCATCACGAGCTGCAGCGCGCCCATCGCGGCGCTCAGGGTCACGAAGCCGAAAAAATCGAACGGCCGCGCGCGGTTGCCCTTGCGCGCCGGCAGGTAGATCAGCAGGCCGAGGAAGGCGAGGATCCCGATCGGCACGTTGATGTAGAACACCCAGCGCCACGAGTAGTTCTCGGTCAGCCAGCCGCCGAGCGCGGGCCCGAGGATCGGGCCGAGCGTGACGCCGATGCCCCAGGTCGCCATCGCCCGGCCGTGCAGCTCCCGCGGGTTGATGTCGAACAGCACCGCCTGCGACAGCGGCACGAGCGCCGCGCCGCAGATGCCCTGCAGCAGCCGGCACAGCACGATCTCGGTGATGTTCTGCGCGAGCCCGCACAGCGCCGAGGCGATCGTGAATCCGGCGATCGAGACCAGGAACACGAGCTTGCGGTCGATCCGGGTCGCGAGCCAGCCGGTGAACGGGATCGTGATCGCGGCGGCGACGATGTAGGAGGTGAGCACCCAGGTCATCTGGTCCTGGGTTCCGGACAGCGTGCCCTGCATGTGCGGCAACGCGACGTTCGCGATCGTCGTGTCGAGCGCCTGCATGATCGTCGCGAGCATCACCGAGCCGGTGATCACGCCACGATTCACGGCCGGTTCCGGGCTCATCAGAACGCGTCGAACAACGACGGACGGTAGCCGGTGTCGACCCGCACGGTCGCGCTCAGGCCGTCGTGCAGCGGCAGGCCGCGCGTGTCGTCGAGGCTGATCCGCACCGGCACGCGCTGCACGACCTTGACCCAGTTGCCGGTCGCGTTCTCAGGCGGCAGCAGCGAGAAGGCCGCGCCCGTGCCCGGGCTCACGCTCGCGACCTTGCCGCGCAGCGGGCGGTCCGGCCAGGCGTCGATCTCGACCCGTACCGGCTGCCCCGCGCGCATGTGGGTCAGCGCGGTCTCCTTGAAGTTCGCGGTGACCCAGACGTCGCGGCTCGATACCAGCGCGAACACCGGCGTCGCCGCGGTCACGTAGTCGCCGGGCTGAAGCCGGTCGACCTGGGTCACGATGCCGTCGATCGGCGCCTCGATGGTCGTGTAGGAGATGTCGAGCTGCGCCCGATCGAGCGCCGCCCGGGCCTCGCGCACCAGCGGATGGTCGTCGATCGCGATGTCCGGCCGGCCGCCGAGGCTCGCGAGCACGGTCGCCGCCTCCTCGGACCGCGCCTCGACCGTCTGTTCGGCCGACTGCAGCGCCTGCCGGGCCTGGTCGAGCCGCGCGCGCGAGGTGATCCCGCTCGCGGCGAGCCGCCGCTGCCGCGCGTACTCACGGCGCTGGTACGCGAGCTCGTCGCGCGCGGCCTGCAGGTCCGCGAGCCGCTGCCGATAGTTGGCCTTCAACGCGCCGATCTGCAGGCGGGTCGCGGCGAGCCGCGCGGCGGCGTTGCGCTCGGCGATCAGGAAGCGGGTGTCCTCGAGGCGGAACAGCACCTGGCCGCGCCGCACGAGCTGGTTGTCCTTCACGTCGACGCTGCGCACGCGTGCGGATACGTTCGCGCTGATCGACACCCTGGCGGCGCGCACGTACGCGTCGTCGGTGCTCTGGTAACGGGCCATCGCGAGCGCAAACCATACGCCCG
This sequence comes from Pseudomonadota bacterium, assembly GCA_021780395.1. The sequence goes on along the minus strand of JAJXYU010000191.1, from coordinate 2,224 downwards.
CGACCAGCATGACCAGCGGCACGCCGATCATCAGCCAGCCGCGATGCCGGGCGAACCAGCTGGTGGCGCGCGCGGTGTCTTCGTCGGTCATGGTCGGTGGATTCCTGGGTGAACGGCGCCCATGATACGGCAGCCGCATTCTTTCAGATACACCATATAATTCGAATACATTGTTTGATGGAGTCGAATAATGCGCGGCACCCCGTACGCCCAGATGGAATGTTTCGTCGCCGTCGCCCGCCATGCGGGGTTCGCGAGCGCGGCGCGGGCGCTGCGGCTCGCGCCGTCGACGCTGAGTTCGGCGATCGGCGGCCTCGAGCAACGGCTCGGGGTGCGCCTGTTCAACCGGACCACGCGCAGCGTGTCCTTGACCGAGGCGGGCGAGCGGCTGCTCGCGCGCGTGCGTCCGGCGATCGACGGGATCGCGACCGCGATCGAGGCGGTCAACGAGTTCCGCGACAAGCCGGCCGGGAGGCTGCGGCTCAGCGTGTCGACCGTGCCCGCACAGCTGATGCTCGCGCCGCTCCTCGGCCGCTTCCTCGCGGTCTACCCGGCGATCGAGGTCGACGTGGTCGTGTCGGACGACGTGCGCGAGGACATCACCAAGGGGCGCTACGATGCGGGGATCCGCTACGGCCGATGGATCGCCCAGGACATGACCGTGGTGCGCCTGTTTCCGAACTCGCGGATCCTCACGGTCGCCGCGCCGGGTTACCTCGCGCAGCGTCCGCGGCCCACGGTCCCGCAGGAGCTCGTCACGCACAACTGCGTCCGGTACCGGCGCTCCCCGCACGAGATCTCCCGCTGGCATTTCAAGAAGGGCCGCAAGGAGCTCGACATCGACGTGCGCGGCAACCTGATCGTGAACAGCGTGGACCTCGCGGTCCGGGCGATGATCGACGGCGTCGGTGTCGGCTACACGGTCGAGGCGTACGTGCAGGCGCATCTCGCGCGGGGCGCGCTGCTGCCGGTGCTGGAGGACTGGGCGCCGCCGTGGGCGGGCTACTTCCTGTACTTCGCGAGCCGCCAGCCGGTGCCGGCGCCGTTGCGCGCGTTCGTCGATTACCTGCGGGCGCATCGCTCGGACTTGACGCGAAGCGGCCCAGCGGACAACGTGTAGACCGCGTGGCGGCGGCGCGGGGGAACGCGGTGACGATGTTTCGGCGGCTGCGGACGGGGATCCTGCTGGCGCTGCTCGCGACGTCGAGCGCCCGCGCCGCGGTCGTCGTGTCCTCGAAGCTCTCGAGCGAGTCGGCCCTGATCGGGCAGATGATCCGGCGGGTGCTGAACGCGCACGGGATCCCGACCGTCGACCGGATGCGCCTCGGCACGACCCCGGTGCTGCGCGAGGCGCTGCTGTCGGGCGAGATCGACCTGTACGTCGAATACACCGGGGATGCGGCATACTTCTTCAACCAGCCCTCGAACCCCGCCTGGCAGCGCCTGCGCGCGGGCTATCGGCTCGGCGCCGCGTTGGACTATGCGGCCCATCGGATCGTCTGGCTCACGCCGGCGCCGGCGGACGACGCCTGGGCGCTCGCGGTCCGGCGCGACGTCGCGACCGCCCACCGGCTGCGCACCATGAGCGACTTCGGGCGCTGGGTGCGGCACGGCGGCGACGTGGTGCTCGCGTGCTCCGCGGAGTTCGCGAACGGCGGCACGCTCGCGCGGCTGGAGCAGACCTACCGTTTCCACCTGCGGTCGAGCCAGATGATCGTGTTGTCCGGCGGCGAGACCGCGGCGACGATCGCGGCCGCGGCCGCGGACACCGATCACACGAACACCGCGATGGTCTATGGCACCGACGGCGGCATCGTCGCGGCGAACCTGGTGCTGCTCACCGACGACCGGCACGCCGAGCCGATCTACGCGCCGGTGCCGATCGTGCGGGCCGCGGTGCTCGCACGCTACCCGCAGATTCGCGCGTTGCTGCGGCCGCTGATGCGCAGCCTCGACGGCGACACGCTGCGCGCGCTGAACGCCCGGGTGCAGATCGACGGTGAGTCCGCGGACGCGGTCGCGGCGGACTACCTCGCCGCGACCGGGCTCGCGCGCTGAATGGCGACACGGCGGCGGATCGACCGGCTGGGCGGCGTGTTCACGCTCGTCGGGGGCGTGGCGCTCGCCGGCGCGCCGTTCGTCGTGTTCAAGCCGAACCGGATCGTTCCGGGCGTGCCGCTCGGGGTCCTCGTCGCGCTGCACGGCGCGACCGCGGTCGCGGTCC
>JAJXYU010000335.1 GCA_021780395.1 Pseudomonadota bacterium | reverse complement strand
GTGCGAGAGCGCCTTGCACATGTCGTACACGGTGAGCGCCGCGACGCTCGCGCCCGTCAGCGCCTCCATCTCGACCCCGGTCTTGTCGTGCACCGCGACCGTGCAACGGATCACCGCGACGTCGCCGATCAGTTCGATCGCGACCTTGCAGCTCTCGAGTCGTAGCGGATGGCAGAACGGGATCAGTTCGTGCGTCCGCTTGGCCCCCATCACACCCGCCACGATCGCAGTGTCGAACACCGGGCCTTTCGCCGAGCGCAGCTCGTTGCTGCGCAGCGCCTCGGCGACCACTGCCGGAAATGCCACACGGCTCTCGGCGACGGCGATCCGGTAGGTCACCTGCTTCTCGGAGACGTCGACCATCGTCGGGCGTCGCTGGTCGTCGATATGCGAGAACTTCGCTTCGGTCATCGCCGCTCGCCTCATCCGCCGATGTAATACATCTCGATCTTGCGATGCTCCGGACCGCTGCGGCGCAACTCCTCGCGCAATTCGCTGTAGCGGTCGGTGCGGTCGGACCAGGTGCCACGGATCAGTCGCAACAGCTCGTCATCGTCCGCACCGCTGCGCAGCGGGGTTCGCAAATCGAGTCCCTCCGTCGCGAACAAACAAGTATAGAACTTCCCTTCCGAGGAGAGGCGTGCGCGGCTGCACGCACCGCAAAATGGCTGGGACACGGACGAGATGAAGCCGATCTCACCGCCGCCGTCCTCGAAGGCCCAGCGCTTTGCGACCTCGCCGCGATAATTCTCCGTCAGCGGGCGGATCGGCCAGCGTGCGTTGACGCGCGCGACGATCTCGCGGGACGGTACGACCATCTCCGGACGCCAGGCGTTGCGATTGCCGACGTCCATGAATTCCACGAAACGCACGATCACCGGACGCCCCCGGAACCGTTCGATCAGGTCGAGCACGGTGTGATCGTTGACTCCGCGCTCGATGACCGCGTTGATCTTCACCGGCGTGAGGCCGACCGAGATCGCCGCCTCGATGCCCTCCAATACCTGATCGAGCGCGGCGAAGCCACCGCTCATCCGAGCGAAGATCTCCTTGTCCAGCGTGTCGAGACTCACGGTTACGCGCTTCAGCCCGTTCGCGAACAGATCCACCGCATGCTGGCCGAGCAGGACGCCGTTGGTCGTCAGCGCGATGTCGTCGACGCCCGGGATCGTCGACAGGTCGCCGATCAGGTCGGGGAGATTCGCTCGCAGCAAGGGCTCGCCTCCGGTCAGGCGGAGCTTGCGTACGCCGAGGCTCGCGAACAGCCGCGACAAACGCACGATCTCGTCGAACGACAAACGTTCCTGAGAACGGAGGAATCGGTAATGTTCGTGAAACGCGTCCTTCGGCATGCAGTAGGGACAGCGGAAGTTGCAGCGATCCATCACCGAGATGCGAAGATCGTGCAGCGGACGGCCGCGCCGGTCGACCGGCCCGCGATGACCCTGCAAGACGTGGAATTCGTTCACCATGACTCGCCAGATTACCAGCGATAGAGCCCGGTGACGAAGCCCTTCGGGTAGGTGTTCGGACCGGGAGGCAATTCGACGAAACCGTCGCTGCCGGTGAGGCTCAGGAAGTCGCCGGAACCGTTCGTCGGCCGAGGGTGTGCCCAGGCTCGTCCCCAGTCGTCGTACTCGACGGAGACGGGCAGGAATTGCGCGAGTGGGGGATTCACCGTGACCGGTGCGCCGAGCGGGAGACGCTCGGGTGACGTTTCCGTCGTTCCCATCGCCGCGGAGATCGCCGGCACCACGTACCGGATCAGGCAGACCAGCGTCGAAACGGGATTGCCGGGGAGACCGAAAACCGCTTGTCCCCCGGGTCCGAGGCCAAACCACATCGGCATTCCCGGTCGCTGCGCGATCCGATGGAAGACCTCCTCGACGCCGAGACGCTTCAGTATCTTCGGTACGAGGTCGAATCGACCCATGGAGACGCCGCCGCTCAGGATCAGGACTTCGTGCGTGCGCATGTGCAGTGCGAGGCGTTCCATCAGTTTCGATTCGTCATCGCGGACGTGATCGTCCCCGACACGTGCGAAGCCGCGCTGGCGCAACGTCGCAAGGATCGCGTACGCATTCGACCGCCGTACCTGAAAATCGGCGATCGGTTCGCCGGGCTCGACCAACTCGTCGCCGGTGGAGACCACCACGATCGCGGGCTGATTGCTGACTCGAACCCGCGCCATTCCCGCGGAGGCGACCACCGCGACCTCAGGCGCGCGCAGTCGAGCGCCGGCGGCGAGAAGGAGCGATCCTTGCCGCCCGTCGCTGCCGCGTCGATGAACGTTGTTGTAAGGGGTCGTGACCGCCGCATCCTTCAATGTCGCAAAGCCGTCCGCGACGTCGATCAATTCCACGGGGACGACGCAGTCGCAACCCGCCGGCAGGATCGCGCCGGTCATGACTTCGATCGCGTGATCCTTGGCGACCAGGGTCATGCGCGGGGCTCCGGCTGCTTGAATCCCCTGAATTTTCAGGCGGCGTAGACCTCGGCGCCAGGTTTCGCCGTCGCCTGCGATACCGTCCATCGCCACGCGATCGAAGGGCGGCTGGTCGCGCTCCGCGTAGACGTTCTCACGAAGCGTCGCTCCGACACACTGCGTGAGCGGCAAGGATTCGATCGGCATGCATTGCATGCGCGACGCGATGGCGTCCGCGGCGTGCCGCGGGGTGATCAAGCCATTGTTCGACATGGCCAGGGGAGCGCGGCGGACGGAGTCCGCCGCGCTGGTCGATCAATGTTTCTGGTGCTTCGCGAGGTAGATCTTGAGCTGATCATTGAAGCGCCCGACGTTCGATTGCAGTTCATCGACGGCGCTGTTGTTCATCTTGACGTACATCGCCTGCTCGTCGAGGACCTTCTTCTTCTGGACGGGCGTCAGCTTCGAAGGATCCTTCGGCGTCAGCGCATCGCTCTTGAGCTTCAGGCAGTCCAGGTACTCGTTCATCTCGGTGTTATAGGCATCGTACTGATGCTTTGCCGCGATCATTTGCTTCATCGTTGCGGTAGCACCATCGGGCGTGGACGCGGGGGCGTGCGGATACACGCAGCTCGTGCCCGCGTGAGCGACCGAGCCGACGATCAATGATAGACAGACGGGAATCCAAGCCTTCATCGCGAACCCTCTAGTTATAGTCAAAGAGCCTCAAATGTTACGGCTTTCTCGGCGGTACTGCTCATTTATTGTCCTCGTATTGTCCTCGCCAATATAACCCCCATAAAAACAAATACTTAATCGCCCGACCCGCTGGACCGCGCGGGGGCGCCGGTCGCGAGTCCGCTGCGCCTGCTACTGCCGGTGTTGTGACCCGGCGGACTTGGCTGGCAGAATGCGCGCTCCTCCATGCGCCCGTAGCTCAGCTGGATAGAGCACCTGGCTTCGAACCAGGTGGTCGGCGGTTCGAATCCGTCCGGGCGCGCTCTAAAATCAATCGCTTAGCGCTGCCCAAACGGCTCAATGCAGCGAACGTAGCGAAAACGTAGCGTTCTTTACTACGTTCTCGCCGCTCGGCGCCGCCTCGACCACCGTGGCCGGTGCCCGGTGCCACTCGATGCGCTCGGCGACGGAGAGCAATTTCTCCGGCGCGAGATGCGCATAGCGCAGCACCATCTCGTAGGACTTCCAGCCGCCCAGTTCCATCAGCTCCTGGAGCGAGGTGCCGCTCTGCACGTGCCAGCTCGCCCAGGTAT